>NZ_JBVVUU010000017.1:13876-29598 GCF_056032925.1 Aeribacillus sp. JST-2 | reverse complement strand
TACGGCAGGAGTTGAAAACCGTAAACAAGGCCGTTCCAAATATGGTACAAAACGTCCTAAAAACTAATTTCTAATCATTTTTAATACTATATGAAGGGAGGAACTTTGTAATGCCACGTAAAGGTCCTGTTCCAAAACGCGATGTTTTACCAGATCCGATTTACAATTCTAAACTAGTAACACGCTTAATTAATAAAATTATGATTGACGGCAAGAAAAGCAAAGCGCAAAAAATTTTATACAATGCTTTTGATATTGTAAGAGAACGTACTGGCAATGACCCGATGGAAGTATTTGAGCAAGCACTAAAAAATGTTATGCCAGTGTTGGAAGTTCGTGCACGTCGTGTAGGTGGGGCGAACTACCAAGTTCCTGTAGAAGTCAGACCAGAACGTCGTACTACGCTAGGACTTCGCTGGTTAGTAAACTATGCACGCCTTCGTGGTGAAAAGACGATGGAAGAGCGTCTTGCAGCTGAAATTATTGATGCAGCTAACAACACAGGTGCAGCAGTTAAGAAACGCGAGGATACCCATAAAATGGCAGAAGCAAACAAAGCATTTGCTCATTATCGCTGGTAATTTTGCAAATACCTATTAATATCCATGAAGGAAGGAGAAATTATCAGATGCCAAGAGAGTTCTCCTTAGAAAAAACTCGCAATATCGGTATCATGGCGCATATCGACGCCGGAAAAACAACTACTACTGAGCGCATCTTGTTCTATACAGGCCGCATTCACAAAATTGGGGAAACACACGAAGGTGCTTCCCAAATGGACTGGATGGAGCAAGAGCAGGAACGCGGTATAACCATTACATCCGCTGCAACAACAGCTCAATGGAAAGGTCACCGCATTAACATTATCGATACTCCAGGGCACGTCGATTTCACTGTGGAAGTTGAACGTTCTTTAAGAGTATTGGATGGAGCCGTTGCTGTACTTGACGCTCAATCAGGGGTTGAACCTCAAACTGAGACAGTGTGGCGTCAAGCAACAACATACGGAGTTCCACGTATTGTATTTGTTAATAAAATGGATAAAATTGGAGCAGACTTTTTATATTCTGTCAAAACTCTTCATGACCGTTTGGAGGCAAATGCTCACCCTATTCAATTGCCAATCGGCGCAGAAGATCAATTTGAAGGCATCATCGATTTAGTGGAAATGAAAGCCTACTATTACTTAGATGATCTTGGAACTCGCTCTGAAGCTCGAGACATTCCGGACGAGTATAAAGATCAGGCGGAAGAACTGCACACTAAATTGATTGAAGCAGTTGCAGAGTTAGATGAAGAGTTAATGATGAAATACCTTGAGGGAGAAGAAATTACTGTAGAAGAACTAAAAGCTGCCATTCGCAAAGGCACTTGCAACGTTGAGTTTTTCCCAGTTTTATGCGGATCCGCTTTTAAAAACAAAGGTGTTCAATTAATGTTGGATGCCGTTATCGATTATTTGCCGGCGCCAACAGATGTACCTCCTATTAAAGGTGTTATTCCTGACACTGAGGAAGAAACAGTGCGCAAATCAAGCGACGATGAACCGTTTGCTGCATTGGCATTTAAAGTCATGACCGATCCATATGTTGGGAAATTAACTTTCTTCCGAGTGTATTCAGGAACATTAAGCTCTGGTTCCTATGTCATCAACTCGACAAAAGGCAAACGGGAGCGTATTGGACGTATTCTGCAAATGCATGCCAATCACCGAGAAGAAATTTCAATGGTGTATGCAGGTGATATTGCGGCTGCTGTAGGTTTGAAAGATACAACGACTGGGGATACTTTATGTGATGAAAACCATCAGGTTATTTTAGAGTCGATGGAATTCCCTGAGCCTGTTATCAGAGTTGCGATTGAACCTAAATCAAAAGCGGACCAAGACAAAATGTCGACTGCTTTGCAAAAGCTGGCTGAGGAAGATCCAACCTTCAAGGCACATACAGATCCAGAAACTGGCCAAACCATTATTGCCGGTATGGGCGAACTTCACCTGGACATTATCGTTGACCGTATGAAACGGGAATTTAAAGTTGAGTGTAATGTTGGTGCGCCGCAAGTTGCGTATCGCGAAACATTCCGTTCATCTGCGCAGGTTGAAGGTAAATTTGTCCGTCAATCCGGTGGACGCGGTCAATACGGCCACGTTTGGATCGAATTCAGTCCAAATGAAGAAGGTAAGGGATTTGAATTCGAGAATGCTATTGTCGGTGGTGTTGTTCCACGCGAGTATATTCCGGCAGTTCAAGCTGGCTTAGAAGATGCCATGCAAAACGGGGTTCTGGCTGGATATCCTATTATTGATGTGAAAGCGAAACTATTTGATGGATCATACCACGATGTTGACTCAAGTGAGATGGCATTTAAAATAGCTGCTTCATTAGCGCTTAAAAATGCTGCTCAAAAATGTAACCCGGTACTCCTTGAACCGATCATGAAGGTAGAAGTCATCGTACCTGAAGAATACATGGGAGATATCATGGGCGACATCACTTCACGCCGAGGCCGTGTAGAGGGAATGGAAGCCCGCGGAAATGCACAAGTTGTAAAAGCAATGGTTCCTCTTGCTGAAATGTTTGGATATGCGACAGCTCTTCGTTCTAATACGCAAGGGCGCGGAACATTTACGATGCATTTCGATCACTATGAAGAGGTTCCGAAAAACATTGCCGATGAAATTATCAAAAAAAATAAAGGCGAATAATTGATTTTCAGGTTTTGATCAAGTATAACTACTTATGTAACCCTTGGTTGCGGATGCTTCAGCACCCGCTTCCAAGTATTCTATATATTTTATTAAAATGATCATAACTTTTTTAAGGAGGAAAAAATACTTATGGCTAAAGCGAAATATGAACGCTCTAAACCGCATGTTAACATTGGAACAATCGGCCACGTTGACCATGGGAAAACAACTTTAACAGCTGCAATTACAACGGTTCTTGCAAAACAAGGTAAAGCTGAAGCTCGCGCTTATGACCAAATCGACGGTGCTCCAGAAGAACGTGAACGCGGAATTACCATCTCAACTGCACACGTTGAGTATGAAACAGACAACCGCCACTACGCACACGTTGACTGCCCAGGCCACGCAGACTATGTTAAAAACATGATCACAGGTGCTGCGCAAATGGACGGTGCAATTCTGGTAGTATCTGCTGCTGACGGTCCTATGCCGCAAACTCGCGAGCACATTCTTCTTTCTCGCCAAGTTGGCGTGCCTTACATTGTTGTATTCTTGAACAAATGCGATATGGTAGACGATGAAGAATTATTAGAATTAGTTGAAATGGAAGTACGTGATCTTCTATCTGAATATGACTTCCCAGGAGACGATGTACCTGTCATCAAAGGTTCTGCTCTTAAAGCTCTTGAAGGAGATGCTGAATGGGAAGAAAAAATTCTTGAATTAATGAACGCAGTAGACGAATACATTCCAACTCCAGAACGCGATACTGATAAACCTTTCATGATGCCTGTTGAAGACGTATTTTCGATCACTGGACGCGGTACAGTTGCAACAGGACGCGTAGAACGCGGAACTGTTAAAGTTGGGGACGAAGTAGAAATTGTCGGCTTAACAGAAGAATCTAAGAAAACAACTGTTACTGGTGTTGAAATGTTCCGTAAGCTTCTTGACCAAGCTGAAGCTGGTGACAACATCGGTGCTCTTCTTCGCGGTATTGCCCGTGATGAAGTAGAACGCGGACAAGTTTTAGCAAAACCTGGTTCCATTACACCACACAAAAAATTTAAAGCGCAAGTTTATGTTCTTTCTAAAGAAGAAGGTGGACGTCATACTCCATTCTTCTCAAATTACCGTCCGCAATTCTATTTCCGTACAACAGACGTAACTGGAATTATCACTCTTCCAGAAGGCGTAGAAATGGTAATGCCTGGGGATAATGTAGAAATGACAGTAGAACTTATCTCTCCAGTTGCAATTGAAGACGGTACGAAATTCTCAATTCGCGAAGGCGGACGTACTGTCGGAGCTGGATCTGTATCCGCAATCCTTGACTAATGAAGCCAGCCATACAAAGCGAGTCGGATCATACGGCTCGCTTTTTTTATTTCCGGTTCATACACTGTCTGATCATGAACCAGTTCCTTCTTTTTTAAAGAGGTTTAAAATCCAAGGGAAAAGGATAACAATGGAAATGGAAAGAATTTTCGCTTGTTCTTGTTGTTTATAGAAAAAGGTAATAAATTTATAAGGCCATCACATAAAGAAATCCTTATTTTCTCTTGCATTGGCCCTTTGTTTTTTATATAATGATTAACGTTGGTCTTTGACTGCGATGAAGCGGGAGGTTGCTGACACACCCGGCCGCTTTGCCATGGCGGTGTGCAGGAAATTCTCGCGGAGAATTGTCTATGGAAAGTAGGCGAAAAAGGAGGGAAAATAATGGCAAAACAAAAAATTCGCATTCGTTTAAAAGCGTATGATCACAGAATCCTTGATCAATCAGCTGAGAAAATCGTAGAAACTGCAAAGCGTTCGGGCGCAAACGTTTCAGGTCCGATTCCGCTGCCAACTGAAAAAACAGTTTATACGATTCTTCGGGCAGTGCATAAATATAAAGATTCTCGTGAACAGTTTGAAATGCGTACACATAAACGTTTGATCGACATCATCAACCCAACGCCGCAAACGGTTGATGCGTTAATGCGCTTAGATTTGCCATCTGGTGTCGACATTGAAATTAAATTGTAATCGATAGATTTATAACATTTTATCATTTAGGAGGTGTGACTCATGACCAAAGGAATCTTAGGTAGAAAAATCGGAATGACGCAAGTATTTGCTGAAAACGGTGATCTAATTCCAGTAACAGTCGTTGAAGTAACGCCGAACGTTGTTCTTCAAAAGAAAGTCGTAGAAACTGATGGTTATGAAGCCATTCAGCTTGGTTTTGAAGATAAACGTGAAAAGCTGGCAAACAAGCCTGAAAAAGGCCATGCCGCAAAAGCAAATACTGCACCTAAGCGCTTCGTTAGAGAAATCCGCGGAGCTAATGTTGAGGAATATGAAGTTGGTCAAGAGGTTAAAGTTGATATTTTTTCTGCAGGGGAACTTGTTGATGTAACAGGTATCTCGAAAGGTAAAGGATTTCAAGGTGCCATTAAACGCCATGGACAATCACGCGGACCGATGTCGCACGGTTCACGTTATCACCGACGCCCGGGTTCAATGGGGCCGATCGCACCAAACCGCGTATTTAAGTCAAAAGAGCTTCCAGGACGTATGGGTGGAGAACGGGTGACTGTTCAAAACCTTGAAATCGTAAAGGTAGATGTTGAACGCAACCTACTCTTGATTAAAGGGAATGTTCCAGGTGCCAAAAGATCATTAGTCATCATTAAATCAGCAGTGAAAGCGAAGTAATTCCTACAGGAAAGGAGGATATGGATAATGCCAAAAGTTGCATTATATAACCAAAACGGATCTCAAGTGGGAGAAATCGAATTAAATGATTCTGTTTTTGGTATTGAACCAAATCAGCACGTTTTGTTTGAAGCGATTATTATGCAAAGAGCTTCGTTAAGACAAGGAACACATAAAGTAAAAAATCGTTCTGAAGTTAGCGGCGGTGGCCGTAAACCTTGGCGCCAAAAAGGTACAGGACGCGCGCGTCAAGGATCAATTCGTTCGCCACAATGGCGCGGCGGTGGAACAGTATTTGGCCCGACACCTCGGAGCTATGCTTATAAATTGCCGAAAAAAGTCCGCCGCTTAGCCATTAAATCGGCTTTATCAGCAAAAGTACAAGAAAACAACATCGTCGTTTTAGAAGATCTTGTGTTAGCAGCACCAAAAACAAAAGAAATGGCCGGGATTTTAAAGAGCCTATCCGTCGAAAGAAAAGCGCTAATCGTCACTGGCGATGAAAACGAGAACGTTGCATTATCCGCACGAAACATTCCTGGTGTAACGGTGGTTACTGCCAACGGAATCAATGTTTTAGATGTTGTTAGTCATGATAAGCTTGTTATTACGAAAGCTGCGGTTGAAAAAGTAGAGGAGGTGCTTGCATAATGAAAGATCCTCGCGATATAATTAAGCGCCCCGTCATTACTGAACGTTCAATGGATTTAGTAGCAGACAAAAAATATACGTTTGAAGTAGACGTCAGAGCGAACAAAACAGAAGTTAAGGATGCTGTAGAAAAGATTTTCGACGTTAAGGTGGCTAAAGTCAACATTATGAATTACAAAGGAAAAGTGAAACGTGTTGGCCGATTCACCGGATTAACGAACCGTCGTAAAAAAGCGGTTGTTACATTAACGGCTGACAGCAAGGAAATCGAATTGTTCGAAGCTTAATTTTGCAAAGTGAAGGAGGGAAACTGAAATGGCGATTAAAAAATATAAACCAACTTCTAACGGACGCCGCGGCATGACAGTATCTGATTTCGCTGAAATCACTACTGACAAGCCGGAAAAATCGCTGCTTGCACCACTGCATAAAAAAGCAGGGCGCAACAATCAAGGGAAGTTAACTGTTCGTCATCAAGGCGGCGGTCATAAACGTCAATATCGCATCATTGACTTCAAACGCGACAAAGATGGAATACCAGGACGCGTTGCTACAATCGAATATGATCCAAACCGTTCGGCAAACATTGCACTTATTAACTATGTTGATGGTGAAAAACGCTACATTATCGCACCAAAAGGATTAGAAGTAGGGATGGAAGTGATGTCTGGTGCAGATGCAGACATCAAAGTGGGAAATGCACTTCCTCTTCAAAACATACCTGTTGGTACTGTCATTCATAACATTGAGTTAAAACCGGGAAAAGGCGGCCAATTAGTTCGCTCCGCTGGTGCATCCGCTCAGGTGCTCGGTAAAGAAGGAAAATACGTTTTAGTCCGCCTTACTTCAGGTGAAGTCCGCATGATTTTAGCTACATGCCGTGCAACGATTGGCCAAGTGGGGAACGAACAACACGAATTAATTACGATCGGTAAAGCCGGCCGTTCTCGCTGGTTAGGCAAACGTCCGACCGTTCGCGGATCTGTTATGAACCCTAACGACCATCCGCACGGCGGTGGTGAAGGAAGAGCGCCAATTGGACGCAAATCGCCAATGACGCCATGGGGCAAACCAACTCTTGGCTACAAAACACGCAAAAAGAAAAATAAATCCGATAAATTTATCGTACGTCGTCGTAAAAAATAACGGGGTTGTTCTACGGTTCATTCGAACCGTAGCTCAATCGCGAAGGGAGGTAACAATATGGGTCGCAGCTTAAAGAAAGGACCTTTCTGCGATGATCATTTAATGAAAAAAATTGAAAAATTAAATGAAACAGGCAGCAAGCAAGTGATCAAAACTTGGTCTCGCCGTTCAACCATTTTCCCATCTTTCATCGGCCATACGATTGCCGTTTATGATGGCAGAAAACATGTTCCGGTATATATTACGGAGGACATGGTGGGACACAAGCTGGGAGAATTTGCTCCAACTCGTACGTTTAAAGGTCACGCAGGCGATGATAAGAAAACAAAACGTTAATGAGAGGAGGATAAATTATGCAAGCTAAAGCTGTTGCAAGAACAGTAAGAATTGCTCCTCGTAAAGCCCGTTTAGTCATTGACTTGATTCGAGGAAAGCAAGTGGGGGAAGCAGTTGCTATTCTTCGCCACACACCGAAAGCTGCTTCGTCCATTATTGAAAAAGTATTAAAATCTGCTGTAGCAAATGCTGAGCATAACTATGACATGGACGTTAACAATCTTGTTATAGAAAAAGCCTATGTAGATGAAGGACCTACTTTAAAACGGTTTAGACCGCGTGCGCAAGGGCGTGCAAGTCAAATTAACAAACGCACTAGCCACATTACCATTATTGTTTCAGAAAAAAAGGAGGGATAATTAGTGGGTCAAAAGGTAAATCCAGTCGGTCTTCGCATCGGGATCATTCGTGATTGGGAATCGAAATGGTATGCAGAAAAAGATTACGCTGATCTCTTGCATGAAGACTTGAAAATTCGTGAATTCATTAATAAACGTTTAAGTGATTCCTCTGTTTCCCGCATTGAAATAGAACGTGCAGCAAACCGCTTAAATATTACGATCCATACGGCAAAGCCTGGAATGGTTATTGGAAAAGGCGGAACGGAAGTGGAAGCTTTAAGAAAAGCTTTGAATCAATTGACAGGCAAGCGAGTGCATATTAATATTTTGGAAATTAAAAAAGCGGATTTAGATGCTAAGCTTGTTGCAGAAAATATTGCTCGCCAGTTGGAAAACCGCGCTTCTTTCCGCCGTGTGCAGAAGCAGGCTATTCAACGTGCTATGCGTGCCGGCGCATTGGGAATTAAAACAATGGTTTCCGGTCGTCTTGGCGGCGCAGATATCGCACGCTCTGAACATTACAGTGAAGGAACGGTTCCGCTCCATACACTGCGTGCCGACATTGATTACGGAACAGCCGAAGCTGATACAACTTACGGAAAGCTGGGAGTAAAAGTTTGGATTTATCGTGGTGAAGTTCTTCCTGCAAAAAAGAAATCTGAGGAAGGAGGAAAATAATCATGTTAATGCCGAAACGCGTGAAATATCGTAGAGAACATCGCGGAAAAATGCGCGGGCGTGCAAAAGGCGGCACTGAAGTGCATTTCGGTGAATACGGAATTCAAGCACTTGAACCGGCTTGGATTACCAACAGACAAATTGAAGCCGCACGTATTGCCATGACTCGTTATATGAAACGCGGCGGGAAAGTGTGGATTAAAATCTTCCCATCTAAGCCATACACTGCAAAACCTTTAGAAGTTCGGATGGGTTCCGGTAAAGGGGCTCCTGAAGGTTGGGTAGCAGTTGTAAAACCTGGAAAAGTTTTGTTTGAAATTGCCGGCGTATCTGAGGAAGTTGCACGTGAAGCGCTTCGTCTTGCATCACATAAATTGCCGATCAAAACGAAATTTGTAAAACGTGAAGAAATTGGTGGTGAATCAAATGAAAGCTAAAGAAATTCGTGATCTAACCACTGCCGAAATTGAACAAAAAGTAAAATCTTTAAAAGAAGAACTGTTTAATTTGCGTTTCCAGCTTGCAACTGGACAGCTTGAAAATACTGCCCGGATTCGTGAAGTGCGGAAAACAATTGCCCGTATGAAAACGATCATTCGCGAAAGAGAGCTTGCTGCAAGCAAATAATTTTGAGAGGAGGTTTGCTGGATGAGCGAACGCAACAGACGCAAAGTTTATACTGGACGCGTTGTTTCTGACAAAATGGACAAAACGATCACAGTTTTAGTCGAAACTTACAAAAAGCACCCACTTTACGGAAAACGCGTGAAATACTCGAAAAAATTCAAAGCCCATGATGAAAATAATCAAGCAAAAGTCGGGGATATTGTGCGCATTATGGAAACTCGCCCGCTTTCTGCAACGAAGCGTTTTCGTTTAGTTGAAATTGTTGAAGAAGCAGTTATTATCTAATATGGTTCGGATCACAATTTTCCGAAGGGAGGTAAACGAACATGATTCAGCAAGAATCACGTTTAAAAGTTGCTGACAATTCTGGTGCACGTGAATTATTAACCATTAAAGTTCTTGGCGGATCTGGTCGTAAAACAGCTAATATCGGTGATATTATTGTTGGTACGGTTAAACAAGCAACACCAGGAGGCGTTGTTAAAAAAGGCGATGTTGTAAAGGCCGTTGTTGTTCGCACAAAACGCGGTGTGCGTCGTCCTGATGGTTCTTATATTCGTTTTGATGAAAATGCTTGCGTGATCATCCGCGAAGACAAAAGCCCTAGAGGCACCCGTATTTTTGGACCGGTTGCCCGTGAGCTTCGTGATAAAAACTTCATGAAAATTGTTTCTCTAGCTCCAGAGGTTCTTTAATTTCAAACTGCCTACTTAAGGGAGGTGTGAAGTCGATGCATGTCAAAAAAGGCGACAAAGTAATGGTTATTACCGGAAAAGATAAAGGAAAGCAAGGCGTGATTCTTAAAGCATTTCCGAAAAAAAATCGCGTCCTTGTAGAAGGAGTCAACATTGTCAAAAAACATTCAAAACCTTCTCAATCTAATCCACAAGGCGGAATTATCAGCCAAGAGGCACCTATCCATGTATCTAATGTCATGCCGCTAGATCCGAAAACCGGAGAACCTACCCGCATCGGTTATAAAGTGGTAGACGGCAAAAAGGTACGTGTGGCGAAAAAATCAGGTGAAATTTTAGATAAATAGTTAGGAAGGGAGGTCTAAACATGAACCGCCTAAAAGAAAAATATACAAAAGAAATTGTACCTGCTCTCATGAGCAAGTTTAACTATAAATCGATTATGGAAGTGCCAAAAATCGAAAAAATTGTTATTAACATGGGTGTCGGTGACGCAGTTCAAAACGCTAAAGCATTGGACAACGCTGTAGAGGAACTGACTTTGATTGCAGGACAAAAACCGGTTGTTACTCGCGCCAAAAAATCCATTGCGGGCTTCCGGCTTCGCGAAGGAATGCCGATCGGTTGCAAAGTAACCCTCCGTGGTGAACGCATGTATGATTTCTTTGATAAATTAATTTCCGTATCGCTTCCGCGGGTGCGTGATTTCCGTGGCGTTTCCAAAAAATCTTTTGATGGCCGCGGCAACTACACACTCGGTATTAGAGAGCAGCTTATTTTCCCTGAAATTGATTATGATAAAGTAAATAAAGTGCGCGGAATGGATATTGTCATTGTCACTACTGCGAAAACAGATGAAGAAGCTCGTGAACTGCTGGCACAATTCGGCATGCCTTTTTCAAAATAACCGCTTAAGATAGGAGGGGAAAACGTGGCTAAAAAATCAATGATTGCGAAACAAAAACGCAAACAAAAATTTAAAGTGCGCGAATACACTCGTTGCGAACGTTGCGGCCGTCCTCATGCCGTTCTACGCAAATTTAAACTTTGCCGAATTTGTTTCCGTGAACTTGCTTATAAAGGTCAAATTCCTGGCGTGAAAAAAGCTAGTTGGTAATTCAGAAAAAACGGGAAGGAGGTAATTTTAATGGTTATGACTGACCCAATTGCTGATATGCTTACTCGCATCCGCAATGCAAACATGGTTCGTCATGAGAAGCTGGAAGTTCCCGCTTCAAAAATTAAACGTGAGATTGCTGAAATTTTAAAACGCGAAGGATTTATTCGTGATGTCGAATATATCGAAGATAACAAACAAGGAATTTTGCGCATTTTTCTAAAATACGGCCCCAATAATGAACGTGTTATTACAGGTTTAAAACGCATTAGCAAACCAGGCTTGCGCGTTTATGCAAAAGCGAACGAAATTCCACGTGTATTGAACGGATTAGGAATTGCCATCGTTTCAACATCCTATGGTGTTTTAACAGATAAAGAAGCACGTGCAAAACAAACAGGTGGAGAAGTGCTTGCATACGTTTGGTAATGATTAATTGCGAAATGGAGGTGTTATTATGTCGCGTGTTGGAAAAAAACCAGTTGAAATTCCTTCAGGCGTTACTGTTACTTTGAACGGCAATACAGTAACAGTAAAAGGCCCGAAAGGCGAATTAACCCGTGCTTTTCATCCTGATATCGATATAAAAGTAGAGGACCAAGTCATCACTGTTTCTCGTCCATCTGATGATAAGGAACATCGTGCCCTTCATGGAACGACCCGAAGCCTTCTTGCAAACATGGTTGAAGGTGTTTCTAAAGGCTTTGAAAAAAGCTTGGAGTTAATCGGGGTTGGATATCGTGCTTCTAAGTCCGGCAAAAAACTAGTATTGAATGTTGGATATTCGCATCCGGTAGAAATCGAACCTGAAAACGGCATTGAAATCGATGTACCATCTCAAACGAAAATTGTTGTAAAAGGTGCTGACAAAGAACGTGTTGGCGCAGTAGCTGCGAATATACGAGCTGTACGTCCGCCTGAACCGTACAAAGGGAAAGGTATTCGTTATGAAGGTGAATATGTGCGCCGCAAAGAAGGTAAAACAGCTAAGTAATGCCGCTTAAAAAGCTAAGAAAGGAGTGACCCAGATGATTACGAAACCTAGCAAAAATGCGGTTCGTAAAAAAAGACATGCACGCGTGCGTACAAAAGTTTTCGGAACTTCAACCCGCCCGCGTCTAAACGTTTTCCGTTCTAACAAGCATATTTATGCTCAAGTGATTGATGATACAAATCACTCAACGCTTGTAAGTGCTTCTACATTAGATAAGGAACTGAATTTAGAATCAACAGGAAATGTAGAGGCAGCCCAAAAAGTCGGCGAGCTTATTGCAAAACGTGCTCTTGAAAAAGGGATTAAAGTTGTCGTATTTGATCGCGGAGGATATTTATATCATGGTCGTGTGAAAGCTTTAGCAGACGCTGCTCGCGAAGCTGGTCTAGAATTTTAATTGATAAAGGAGGGAAAACAGACATGCGTCGTATTGATCCAAGCAAACTTGAACTTGAAGAACGTGTTGTTACCGTAAACCGCGTTGCGAAAGTTGTAAAAGGCGGTCGCCGTTTCCGTTTTGCTGCTCTAGTTGTTGTCGGTGACAAAAACGGTCACGTCGGTTTCGGAACAGGAAAAGCGCAAGAGGTTCCTGATGCAATTCGCAAAGCAATTGAAGATGCTAAGAAAAACTTGTTTGAAGTGCCAATTGTAGGCACGACGATTCCACATGAAGTAATCGGTAAATTTGGTGCAGGATCCATCCTTTTAAAACCTGCTTCCGAAGGTACTGGGGTTATTGCTGGGGGCCCTGTTCGTGCAGTATTAGAGCTGGCAGGTGTTCATGATATTTTGTCAAAATCCTTGGGATCTAATACTCCAATTAATATGGTCCGCGCAACGGTCGACGGTTTAAAACAGTTGAAACGTGTAGAAGAAGTAGCAAAGCTTCGTGGAAAAACGGTAGAAGAACTGTTAGGATAAGGAGGGAAAGACAATGGCAAAGAAATTGGCGATTACCCTCACAAAGAGCGTAATTGGTCGTCCTGAAGACCAACGTATTACGGTAAAAACACTAGGATTAAGAAAATTGCACCAAACAGTAGTACATGATGACAATCCGGCTATTCGTGGGATGATCAATAAAGTTTCTCACCTTGTGAAAGTGGAAGAACAGTAAACCAATTGCTGAAATAAGGAGGTGTTCATGGCAATGAAGCTTCATGAATTAAAACCTGCTGAAGGTTCCCGTAAAAAACGCAACCGTGTTGGTCGTGGCATCGGATCAGGAAACGGAAAAACATCCGGCCGCGGTCAAAAAGGACAAAACGCCCGCTCCGGCGGTGGAGTTCGTCTAGGTTTTGAAGGTGGTCAAACACCATTGTTCCGCCGTTTGCCAAAACGCGGATTTACTAATATCAATCGCAAAGAATACCAAATTGTTAATTTAGAAACATTAAATCGCTTTGAAGACGGTACAGAAGTTACTCCTCAGCTTCTTCTGGAAACAGGTGTCGTCAGCAAATTAAAAGCAGGCATTAAAGTTTTAGGAAAAGGAAAATTAGAGAAAAAATTAACAGTCAAAGCAAATAAATTCTCTGCTTCTGCGAAAGAAGCAATTGAAGCTGCCGGCGGTACTGCTGAGGTGATTTAATGTTTAAGACAATCTCCAATTTTATGCGCGTGGGTGATATACGAAATAAAATTATATTCACCCTTCTTATGTTAATCGTTTTTCGCATCGGTACTTTTATCCCTGTTCCAGGTGTCAATACAGATGTTTTAAAAGCTCAAGACCAATTGAACGTATTTGGTGTGCTAAACATTTTCGGCGGCGGCGCGTTGCAGAATTTTTCCATCTTGGCCATGGGAATCATGCCTTATATTACCGCTTCGATTATTGTTCAGTTATTGCAGATGGATGTTGTTCCAAAGTTCACTGAATGGGCGAAGCAAGGTGAAATGGGCCGAAGAAAGCTTGCGCAATTCACACGTTATTTAACAATTGTTTTAGGATTCATTCAGGCGTTGGCCATGTCGTACGGCTTTAACAACTTAGCCGGCGGCCTGTTGATTGAGGATCCGAACATTGGAACGTATTTACTCATTGCGATAGTTCTAACAGCCGGCACTGCCTTTTTAATGTGGCTGGGAGAACAAATAACAGCAAAAGGCGTCGGCAACGGCATTTCCATTATCATTTTTGCTGGAATAGCAGCTGGCATACCTACGGCAGTCAACCAAATATATGCACAGCAGTTTGAAGATGCCGGGAATCAGCTGTTTTTACGGATAGTAACAGTTGTTTTGCTTGCATTAGCTGTTCTGTTAGTGATTGTAGCTGTCATTTTTATTCAACAAGCTTTACGGAAAATTCCAATCCAATATGCAAAACGGCTTGCGGGAAGAAGCCCTGTCGGAGGGCATTCGACACATCTGCCGCTAAAAGTGAATTCAGCTGGAGTTATTCCGGTCATTTTTGCGGTATCATTTATCATTACCCCAACTACGATTGCATCGTTCTTTGGGCCAAATGATGTGACAAGATGGATTCAAAGAATCTTTGATTACACGGAACCGATCGGGATGATTATTTACGTAGCACTAATTATCGCCTTCACTTATTTCTATACGTTTGTTCAAGTAAATCCTGAGCAGTTAGCGGAAAATCTGCAAAAACAAGGTGGTTATATACCAGGCATAAGACCAGGCAAAAACACACAAGAGTATGTGACGAAAATTTTATATCGATTAACGGTAGTCGGCTCAATTTTTCTGGCAATCGTCGCGATTCTTCCGGTTTTCTTTATAAAATTCGCCGATTTGCCTTCCACTGCACAAATTGGGGGAACAAGCTTGCTGATCGTTGTCGGTGTCGCGCTAGAAACGATGAAGCAGCTTGAATCGCAGCTTGTCAAACGACATTATAAAGGATTTATGAAACATTGAGGTTGTGGGGCTATCTTGTCCCATCCCTCTAAAAGAATCTGAGGGGGAAAATCCATGAATCTAGTTTTAATGGGGTTGCCTGGTGCAGGCAAAGGAACGCAGGCTGAAAAAATTGTGGAAAAATTCAACATCCCTCATATTTCAACGGGAGATATGTTTAGAGCAGCAATGAAAGAAGGGACCGAATTAGGATTAAAAGCTAAATCTTTCATTGATAAAGGTGAATTGGTACCAGATGATGTGACAATCGGTATTGTCCGCGAAAGATTGGGAAAAAATGATACGGATAAAGGCTTTTTATTGGACGGTTTCCCTCGTACAGTTGCTCAAGCCGAAGCTTTGGAAGAAATTTTAAAGCAGCTAAATAAAAAAATTGATTATGTTATCAACATTGATGTTGACCGAAGCATTTTGATGGAAAGATTAACAGGACGCCGAATTTGCAAAAACTGCGGTGCGACCTACCATCTTGTATTCAATCCTCCGAAAGAAGAAGGAGTTTGCGACAAGTGCGGCGGCGAGCTCTATCAGCGCGCTGACGACAATGCTGAAACAGTGGGGAACCGACTTGAAGTAAATGTAAAACAGTCCAAACCTTTGTTAGACTTTTATGAGTCAAAAGGCTACTTGAGAAATATCAATGGTCAACAAGAGATTGATAAAGTGTTTGAAGATATTTGCAGCTTGCTTGGAGGCTTAGGTGAATGATCATTTGCAAAACGGAGCGGGAAATCGAGATTATGCGGGAAGCCGGTCGAATTGTTGCGTTAACTCACCAAGAACTCCAAAAATATTTACAGCCTGGGATCACAACAAAAGAACTGGACGCAATTGCGGAAAAGTTTATTCGTGAACATGA
>NZ_JBVVUU010000017.1:11631-13302 GCF_056032925.1 Aeribacillus sp. JST-2 | reverse complement strand
ATTTTAACAAGGGCCTAAGTGAAGGTGATATGCGTGAGTGATCCTGAATCGAGTCCACGAATAGGTCAATTTGTCCTTATTAAAAAAGGGAGAGAAGCGGGGCAATTTGCGGTTGTCATTAAAATTCTTGATGATCGGTTTGTTTTGATTGCAGACGGAGAAAAAAGAAAGTTTCATTCTCCAAAGAAAAAAAATATTCATCATCTTGAATTTTTTGATTGCGTATCTCCGGAAGTTCAGAACAGTATATTGGAAACTGGCCGTGTGACAAACGGAAAGCTTCGATATGCGTTAAGCCGCTTTGTCAATGAGCAAGTTACTGATTTGAAGAAGGGAGAACAATTGAATGGCGAAAGACGATGTCATTGAAGTAGAGGGTACGGTTGTTGAAACATTGCCGAACGCAATGTTTAAAGTGGAATTGGAAAATGGGCACACCGTATTAGCTCATGTGTCCGGGAAAATTCGGATGCATTTTATACGCATTTTGCCTGGGGATAAAGTAACGGTTGAATTATCCCCGTATGATCTAACTCGTGGAAGAATTACCTATCGTTATAAATAAATGAAACAATTGCACTCCGGAACCTATGAAGGAGGTTGGAAAACATGAAAGTGAGACCGTCTGTTAAACCGATCTGCGAAAAATGCAAAGTCATTCGCAGAAAAGGGAAAGTAATGGTGATTTGTGAAAATCCAAAGCATAAGCAAAAACAAGGTTAATTTTTAAAGGAGGTGCTTACTTTATGGCTCGTATTGCTGGTGTAGATATTCCACGTGACAAACGTGTCGTAATCTCTTTGACATATATTTACGGTATCGGCCGTTCAACTGCCAAAAAAATCTTAGCAGAAGCTGGAGTTTCAGAAGATACAAGAGTACGCGACTTAACGGAGGAAGAATTAGGGAAAATCCGTGACATCGTGGACACTTACAAAGTTGAAGGAGATCTTCGCCGTGAAGTTTCCTTAAATATTAAGCGTCTTATTGAAATTGGGTCTTATCGTGGCATTCGCCATCGCCGCGGATTGCCTGTTCGCGGACAAAATACGAAAAACAATGCTCGTACACGCAAAGGCCCGCGCCGTACGGTTGCCAATAAGAAAAAATAATGCAAGGGAGGTTAATAGAATATGGCTCGTAAAACGAATACTCGTAAACGCCGCGTGAAAAAGAATATTGAGACAGGAATTGCTCATATTCGTTCAACTTTTAACAATACCATCGTAACCATTACGGATGTGCACGGAAATGCTGTGGCATGGTCAAGTGCTGGTGCATTAGGATTTAAAGGATCGCGTAAATCTACTCCGTTTGCAGCTCAAATGGCGGCTGAAGCAGCAGCAAAAGCTTCAATGGAGCATGGCATGAAATCTTTGGAAGTATCCGTCAAAGGTCCTGGTGCAGGCCGTGAAGCTGCTATTCGTGCACTCCAAGCGGCAGGTCTTGAAGTCACTTCCATTAAAGATGTTACACCAGTTCCACATAATGGATGCCGTCCGCCAAAACGTCGTCGTGTGTAATTTAACTGTATATATTTTGAAACCTTGTCAATAATGGGTTATGATACATTGTGGATTCTAGCAGTTCTTTAGTTGGCTGTGCACATGCGGGAATTAATGATTGGGGAATTTCGGTTAGACGCGTTTTCTCTTCTTTGTCTAGCCGGGG
>NZ_JBVVUU010000017.1:0-10700 GCF_056032925.1 Aeribacillus sp. JST-2 | reverse complement strand
CAAAAACTTGAAGATCTTGGCTTAAGCCTGCGCAAGGACGACTAACATTTCGCAAATATTGATGATAAACCGACAACTTTGATAAAGGAGGGACATGACATGTCATATAGAAAATTAGGACGTACAAGCGCGCAACGCAAAGCATTGCTTCGTGATTTGGCAACGGACTTAATCATCAATGAACGGATTGAAACAACGGAAGCACGTGCGAAGGAGCTTCGTTCCATTGTAGAAAAGCTCGTTACTTTAGGAAAACGAGGCGACTTACATGCTCGCCGCCAAGCTGCGCAAATTATTCGCAACGAGGTGGCAAAAACAGTTACTGTTACCGATAAAGAAGGAAAGGAAAAAGAAAGACCTTTCTACGCATTGCAAAAATTGTTTAATGAAGTTGCACCTCGTTATCAAGAGCGTCAAGGCGGTTACACACGCATTTTGAAAATTGGTCCTCGCCGTGGTGACGGAGCTCCAATGGTTATTATTGAATTTGTGTAATGTGGAATATATATCATTTAAGGGCGGGACAGTTGTTATGACTGGATCTATGCCCTTTTTTATTGACTATCATTTATTATTTTGTATTCTAATACATTTAGCGCAGACAAGATTCACCTTTATAAACTGCTTCAGGTAATATACAGTTTTTGTCAATTACAGCCCTCAAAATCTATTATGATGGAAAGTGGAATACGTTTAGAGGCGAGAGGAGGGCGTTTATGGAACGGACAATTATCCAAGTTCAACACGTTTCTTTCCGGTACAATCAAGAAAATGCCCGACCGGCACTATCAGATGTATCCTTTGATGTAGTTGAAGGTGAGTGGCTGGCTGTAGTTGGCCACAATGGCTCAGGGAAATCGACGTTAGCCCGCATTTTAAATGGATTGTTAATCCCTGATGAAGGGGTAGTGAAAGTATCTGGAATTCCATTGTCGGAAGAAACGGTTTGGGAAATTCGCAAACATGTCGGGATGGTGTTTCAAAACCCAGATAATCAATTTGTCGGTGCAACGGTTCGGGATGATGTAGCCTTCGGCATGGAGAATTTGGGTGTTCCTCATGAAGAAATGTTGAAACGTGTAGAATGGGCAACAAAAATGGTTCAAATGGATGAATTTTTAGACCGAGAGCCCCATCATCTATCCGGGGGGCAGAAACAGCGTGTTGCCATCGCAGGTGTGCTCGCTGTCCAACCAAATATCATTATTTTGGATGAAGCAACTTCAATGCTTGACCCCATAGGGCGGAAAGAAGTGTTGGATACGATTCGGTCATTGAAAGAGAAGAAGATTATCACAGTGATTTCCATTACCCACGATTTAGAAGAAGCAGCCACCGCGGATCGAATGATTGTGATGAATGGCGGGGAAAAGTTTGCCGAGGGAACGCCTGAAGAAATATTCCAAATGAATGAATCGATTGAAAAAATCGGACTTGATCTTCCGTTCTCTTATAAATTAAGCAATATGCTTCTAAAAAAAGGAGTGCCTTTATCGAAGAGGCATCTAAGCGCAGAAAGCTTGGTGGATGAACTATGGACATTAAAATCAGGGAGCTAGAACATCGTTACCAAATAAACACTCCTTTTGAACGGCTTGCTTTGCACGACATTACGATGGATATTAAAGAAGGAACTTATCTGGCGGTCATCGGCCATACAGGTTCAGGAAAGTCTACTATCTTACAGCATTTGAACGGACTGCTTTTGCCAACAAAAGGATCAATCCAAATTGGCGATCGCCTTATCAAGGCGGGGAAAAAGGAGAAAAATTTAAAACCTGTCCGAAAAAAGGTCGGAATTGTCTTTCAATTTCCTGAACATCAACTGTTTGAAGAGACGGTTGAAAAAGACATTGCGTTTGGTCCGATGAATTTCGGGGCGACAATCGATGAAGCCAAGAGAAAGGTAAGAGAAGTATTGCCTCTCGTTGGCTTAGAGGAGGAAATTCTTGCAAAATCCCCATTTGAATTAAGCGGGGGGCAAATGAGGCGAGTCGCGATAGCCGGCGTTTTAGCCATGGATCCAGAGGTGCTTGTATTGGACGAACCGACAGCAGGACTAGATCCGAAAGGCCGCAAGGAAATAATGGATTTATTTTTTCAACTTCATCAAGAGAAAAAGCTTACAACGATATTAGTGACACATAGTATGGAAGATGCGGCAAAATATGCTGATGAAATCGCCGTAATGCACAAAGGAGAACTGAAAATAAAAGGGAAGCCGCAAGAAATATTTCAATTAACGGGGATGTTGGAAAAATTGGGCCTCGATTTGCCTGAATCCATTAAGTTTGCTAGGAAGCTTGAAGAAAAGTTTGGGATGACAATAGAGGACAAGCCGTTAACGCTTGAAGCAATGGCGGAATATATCGATTTCTTTTTAAAAGAAGGTGTTGGCTCATGATTGATAGTGTCATTATCGGAAAATATGTCCCGGGCCGCACCGTTATCCACCGAATGGATCCGCGTTCAAAGCTATTGACGATTTTTTTGTATGTTTTTATTGTCTTTTTCGCCAATAATGCGGCGACCTATTTTCTGTTGGGAGTTTTCACGCTGACGGTCATTTTACTGACGAAGCTTCCATTTTCTTTTTTATGGAACGGCTTAAAGCCTGTTATATGGATCGTTGCCTTCACCTTCTTGCTCCATATATTTGTGACAAAAGAAGGGGAAGTGCTTTTTCGCTTTGGTTTTTTTGCCGTTTATGAAGAAGGGCTGCGCCAAGGAATTTATATCTCGCTTCGTTTTATTTATTTAATTTTTATGACAACAACTTTGACATTAACAACTACACCGATTGAAATTACCGACGGAATCGAAAGTTTGTTGAATCCCCTAAAAAAATGGAAACTTCCTGTTCATGAACTAGCTCTTATGATGTCTATCTCGCTTCGCTTTATTCCAACACTTCTTGAGGAAACAGATAAAATTTTAAAAGCGCAGATGGCAAGAGGAGTAGATTTTACAACAGGACCGTTGAAAGAACGTATCAAAGCAATTGTTCCATTGCTTGTCCCCCTTTTTATCAGCGCATTTAAACGGGCGGAAGAGCTGGCAACAGCGATGGAAGCAAGGGGATATAAAGGAAGCGAAGGCCGGACGAAAATCAGACAGCTAAAGTGGGGAACGATTGATACAATGATGATGGCCTCTGTTCTGCTCTTGGCAATCCTTTTATTACTACTTCGTTCCTAGGAGTTGGAAAATGAGAATAAAATGCACAGTTTCCTATGATGGTTCTCGATTTAACGGGTACCAAATTCAACCGAACAGCCGGACAGTACAAGGCGAGCTCGAAAAAGCGCTGGCAAAAATGCATAAAAGAAAAAGGGTTCAAGTCGTTGCCTCGGGGAGAACGGATGCGGGGGTTCATGCGGTCGGCCAAGTCATTCATTTTGATACAAATTTGAATCTTCCGCCTTCAAAGTGGCCGATAGCGTTGAATGCCCTCCTTCCCGACGACATCTCTGTAAAGAATGCTGTGCTTGTAAATGAGGATTTTCATGCAAGATTTTCCGCTCAAAAAAAGGAATATCGCTATCGCTTGTATCAAAGCAGCTGCCGGGACGTATTCCGGCGAAACTATGCATACCACTTTCCATACAGATTAAAAGTGCAGGAGATGAAAGAAGCTGTCCATTACCTCATTGGCACACATGACTTTACAAGCTTTTGCTCTGCGAAAACAGAATCTGAAAATAAAATCCGAACCATTTATGAAGCCGATATATGGGAGGAAGACGACGAAATGATCTTCCGCTTTGTCGGAAGCGGTTTTCTTTATAACATGGTTCGCATTTTAGTCGGCACATTGCTTGAAGTCGGGGAGGGGAAAAGAAAACCCGGGGAATTAAAGCAAATTCTCGAAGCGAAAGATAGAAGGTTTGCAGGAAAAACAGTACCAGGAAATGGGTTGTATCTATGGAAGGTTTATTATGACGACGAAAATTAGTGAAAGAAAAAGTATGAAATCAAAGAGAAAGAAGGCGTTCTATTAACCCTCTGCTTTTAATCGCAAAAAACGTCATTCTTATGTCGATAGCCACCCGCTTCTTCCTTCTTTCCGCTATTCTGTCCTTTCCCCAACATGGAAGAAAATCATCATTCATAAAGAAAAACAGAAACTTTGAAACTTAGTTGCTGCCGTATTTTCTCCGTAATAGGTACGAATGTTGGGGCCTTTAATGAAATTGCCAACTTCCCGAACTCTTCTCTTGCTCCTTCCTCACCCATATGGATTTGTAAAAGCCTTTCCATTCGTAACCGGTTTTGTAAACGGAATGACTGATGTTGTTCCTGGATCATTCAGATCGGGGTTTTGCCTTTCATTTGTGTTCACAATTTCGTTCACGGCAGTACCGCATTTCCGTACTTTGCCTAATTGCCTAGTTTGTGAGAACGTCTCTCCGGGAAAAACAATATTGATTTGGTGTAGAAGCAATAAAACCATTTCCGCAAAGATTCATAAGAATCGTTTATTTCGTTTGCTTAATCAATGCGAAAGTGTCTGCAAAATCCGAACGTTCTATTCTAACATTTTCTTGACATCAGTTTCTTAAAAAGATATGATATCCTATGGTATGTATTTCAATTCCACGATTAGCCCCGGAAATAAATCGTGTTTGAAATAGACTTCTATGGTTGAATTTGATCTATTAGGAGGGAAAACAATGCGTACAACGTTTATGGCGAAACAGCATGAAGTTGAACGTAAATGGTACGTTGTTGATGCAGCTGGCCAAACTCTAGGACGGCTCGCAAGCGAAGTTGCATCCATTTTACGCGGAAAGCATAAACCAACGTTCACACCACATGTTGATACTGGAGATCACGTGATTATTATTAACGCTGAAAAAATTGAATTGACTGGAAAAAAATTGACAGATAAAATCTATTATCGCCACAGTCAGCATCCTGGCGGTTTAAAAACAAGAACAGCATTAGAAATGCGGACAAACTACCCTGAAAAAATGCTGGAACTTGCCATTCGCGGAATGCTTCCAAAAGGTTCTCTCGGCCGGCAAATGTTTAAGAAATTGCATGTTTATCGCGGAAGCGAGCATCCGCATCAAGCACAAAAACCTGAAGTTTACGAACTTCGCGGATAATTTTTAAAGGGAGGTTATGATATCTTGGCACAGGTACAATATTACGGTACAGGTCGTCGCAAAAGCTCTGTGGCCCGTGTTCGTTTAGTTCCCGGCGAAGGCCGTATCGTCATTAATAAACGGAACATTGAAGAGTACATTCCAACAAAAGCTTTAATTGAAGATATTAAACAACCGCTTGTTTTAACTGAAAACGTCAATAATTATGACGTGCTTGTCAATGTAAGCGGCGGCGGTTTCACCGGTCAAGCTGGCGCCATTCGCCATGGAATTGCCCGTGCTCTTTTAGAAGCTGATCCGGAATATCGCGCTGTTTTAAAACGCGCTGGTCTATTAACACGTGACGCACGCGTGAAAGAACGTAAAAAATACGGTCTTAAAGGCGCCCGTCGTGCACCGCAATTCTCAAAACGTTAACAGCAATTTTTTTATTTGCTGCACCCTTTCTCGTTTTTCGGGAAAGGGTTTTTTTATTGGATCATTGTTGATACTCTTTTCCAAACAAATGAAACAGGTTGAAAAGGCTGTTTTTTGTCTAAAGCTCGGTATGGTCCAAAATTCATGAAGCCTCATGTTAAAAATTGGACGTAGAACAACAATAATCGTTCTTGACAAACAGCCGAAAAAATTAAACGGCACGTTGGAAATGAGTGGCTGTATGGATCATCGCTGTTCGCAAAAAATATGATCAAGGAGGGGGTTATCATGAATGTAATAACAAACCTTGCCGAAAGAAGACAAAAAAAGCAGCTTCAAACTGAACGAAAAATGTTAAGAGAACTTCCTGTAAGGAAACTAAAAGACACAGTATATGAATGGTTTGCTCCTTTGTTTCAAAAAAGATGGATCCATCATACGTATCTTGAGGATATATGTAGTGAATATGCCATTGAATCTTTTATATTAGGTGCTCTTTACAGCCGTTTCGGATATTACGGAGAATCTCTGGAGAAGGTTCATGCTCGCTGTATGACACAGGAACAGGAACTTATTTGCAATTTGTACGATGAAGTCTGCCATCTGCAGACAGGAAATAATGATTTTGAGAACGAATCGCTTTATATGGCTTGTGAATATTTTATTCATTTTTGGTGGAAAGAAGGTTTTTTCGCCGGGACGAAACGGCATAAATTGAGGCTGCAGTAATCTTTATCATATTTTTCCTCCGTGTCCCATATATTGAAGACAAGGGACGGGCAGGAGGGATTCGATTGAAAAAAAAGCTCAGGTGGATGCTTTTTATTGTCGGTTTTATTCTACTCATGTTTATCGTTCAATACAAATTTGTCAGCTATCACTCGTGGAAATCATGGAATCTTCCTTTATCGGGGAAAATTATATATTTAGACCCAGGCCACGGTGGTCCGGATGGAGGGGCAGTTGGAAAAGAATTGATGGAGAAGGAGGTTGCCTTAAAGATTACTCAAATAGCTCGTGATTATTTGCAAGAGCAAGGTGCTTTGGTAATATTGACAAGAGAGCATGACGAAGATTTAGCATCGGATGATACGAAGGGATATAGCCGAAGGAAATCAGAAGATATCCGCAAACGTGTCGAAATGATCAATAATTCGGAAGCTGACTTGTTTTTAAGCATCCATTTAAATGCTATTCCTTCACCGAAATGGAGAGGGGCACAGACGTTTTATGATAGGAAATATCAAGAAAATGAAGCCATTGCGAAATTTATTCAAGATGAATTGCGAAGGAACTTGAAAAATACGGATCGAAAAGCAAAAACGATTAGTGGAATTTATTTATTAAAGCATGTTAAAAAACCCGGAGCGCTGGTCGAGGTCGGATTTTTATCAAATCCTGAAGAGGAAAAACTGCTTGCTTCGGAAGAATATCAAATGAAGGTGGCGGCATCCATTTATAACGGAATTTTGCGGTTTTTTACGAGTGATCAGCCGCCTCCTGAATAATAATGTGCAATTTGCCGGTTTATTGTAAAAAGTGTGATATACTAAAATAGACCCTTTCTAAAAAACGGGACAAGAAAGGATCAAATAAATAGGGGGGTTGATAGCATGCGGGAGGAAGACGTAAAAAAAATAGTCGAACAGCTGGAAGAACCTTTTTTACATAAATCTTTAAAAGAATTGAACGCAATTGAAGAAATAAAAGTGAAACCGGAAAAAAATCATGTAAGTGTAAAAGTTGCCATTGCCAAAACGGGGACAAACGAGCAGCTTAAGCTTCAGCAGCAAATTGTAACTCTCTTAAAGCAGGCTGGAGCGGAGACGGTCGGTTTGCGTTTTGTGGAATTGCCGAAAAACATTGTTCAAAAATATTATTCAGATCCGTCCTCCCCCTCTATCTTAACAAATAAGAAAACAACGTTTATTGCCATTGCAAGCGGAAAAGGCGGTGTCGGCAAATCGACAGTATCGGTGAATTTGGCGGTCTCTCTTGCCCGTTTAGGCAAAAAAGTCGGCCTGTTGGACGCGGATATATACGGCTTTAGTGTGCCTGATATGATGGGGATTATCCAACGGCCGACAGTAAGAGGGGATAAAATTATTCCTGTTGAGCGTTTTGGCGTAAAGGTCATTTCAATGGGATTCTTTGTGGAGGATAATGCTCCTGTTGTTTGGAGAGGGCCGATGCTGGGCAAAATGCTAAACAACTTTTTTCAAGAAGTTGAGTGGGGGGATTTAGATTATTTGCTGCTTGATTTGCCTCCTGGAACGGGGGATGTTGCTTTGGATGTCCATACGATGATACCTTCAAGCAAAGAAATCATCGTATCAACTCCTCATCCCACCGCTGCATTTGTTGCTGCGAGAGCAGGAGCCATGGCCTTAAAAACCGAGCATGAAATTTTAGGAGTTATCGAAAATATGTCCTATTTTGAAAGTAAAGCAACAGGGCAAAAAGAATATGTGTTTGGAAAAGGCGGAGGAAAAAAACTTGCCGAAGATCTAGAGGTTCCTCTGTTGGGGCAAATTCCGCTTGAGCAACCCGATTGGAATGATGAAAATTTTGCTCCTTCAGTATATGGCGAGGATCATCCGATCGGACAAATTTATTTAGACATAGCAAAAAAAGTAGTGGAGTTGACATCTTAAATGAAGAAGAGGGCGCTATTACTGCCCTTCTTCGTTTTTTGTTTGATTGTTTTGCTGTTGTTTTTGCAGATCTTCAGCGGCTTTTAACAATGTTTCTTCAATTTTTGTTTTAAAGAGCGGGCTGGTGAAAGTATCAGTAATGACCTCTTGCAAATATTTCCTGTATTCTTGGCTTTTTAAAACCGTCATGACTTCGTCTTCCATTTGCGGGTTTTTTAGCACATCCAACAGCATGGCTTGATATTCAGGGTCTTTCATTAATTGTTTAAGGACTTTTTCATGTTCGTTTCGCAGCGTTTTCGCAAATCCCTCTGCAAATTTAGAATCTTCAAACGTCCCCTTCCAAAAGTCTTTCCCTTGTTCAGATGTTAATGTTTTTTGGATGGTATCATTTACCGCCCTTTGGTCTAAAATCAGTTTTTTCTGTATTTCTTCATCTTTTATGATTTCTTGGACGGCTTTTTTTCCTTCGTCCGTTTTTAATATGTCTATTACCATTTTTTTTGTTTCATCATAATCCATCTGTTCGCTTTGTTGGTCAGCGCATGCGCTTAAAAATATCATTGCAATGAAAAGTACGAGGAGCGAACAATTCCTTTTCATAGTTCTTCATTAAGCTCCTTTCAAAAATAATTCTATTCTTTAGATTAAGATTTCGTCCGTTTTTTATACGAAAAAAGTTTTGCCATATGGTAATATACAAGATGGATGATGAAAATTCAGGAAGCATAACAAATGTGGAGGATTAAGCAGTGAAAAGCAGAAATTGGGTTCGACTATTTTTATCTACCCTCATTATTGGCGGGATTGCAACAAGCATTGTCGGGATTATATTAAGATGGAATGAGTATGGCCAGTTGTTTTTGTCATTTAATCTTGCTGAAATAGTTGCTGTATTCTTTTGGCATATAGGGGTTGGTTTTATTTTTAGCATAATCAGCCAAATGGGTTTTTTTGCCTATTTAACGGTTCACCGCTTCGGATTGGGGATATTTCGGACAGTTTCCTTATGGAACGCAGTTCAAATGGTATTAATTATTTTTGTATTTTTTGACTTAATCTATTTCCGTTATCAATTTTTTGCCAAACAAAATGAATCGATTGTTCCATACGTTTTAGTGGCGTTAGCCATTGTTTTATTTGGATTGGTTATTGCATACTTTAAACAGAAACAAACGAATAAGAGCGCCTTTGTCCCGGCGTTGTTTTTCATGGTCGTCATTACAGTGATTGAGTGGACTCCCGCCCTTCGAATCAATGATAAAGATTGGTTGTATTTAATGCTCATTCCGATTTTAATATGCAATGCTTATCAGTTGTTGATTTTGCCAAAATTATTGGAAAACCCCTCAAACAAACAAAAGAGCTGAGGATTTATTCAGCTCTTTTTGTTTTTAAGAAATTGAGTGAATATGCAAAGGTTACTTCATCTGATCTCGCTTCGCTGTTTTCAATTAATTCTTGAACTGTCACGTTTTTAAGGCCTTTTTGCTTTATAAATTGTATGATCGCCGGCAGGGCCTGTTCCGTTTGCTTTGCTGAATCCGAGGCATGAAGAAGAATAATGTCTCCTGCTTTTAAATCCTTCGTCACATTTTTGATAATGGCATTGACTCCAGGGTTTTGCCAATCGTTTGAATTGATGCTGTAATGAACAACGGTTAATCCGTATTGCTCGGCAATGGTTAACACCTTTTGATCAAATTGTCCCGTAGGCGGCCTCAACAAGGCCACATCTTTGATTCCGAGCTTTTGAAACGTCAGTTGTGCTAAAGACAAATCACGTTTTATTTCATTAGGTTCCAACTCCGTATAGTTTTTATAGCCATATCCCATACTGCCGATATGATGCCCATCCTCCACAATGCGTTTCACAATATCTGGATGTCGTTCAGCCCATGAAGCAGAAAGAAAAAAAGTTGCATTACCAATTCCTGCTTGTTTTAACGTATTTAAAATAGGAATGACTTTTTCATCGCCCCAGCTAATGTCAAAAGTTAAAGCAATCTCTTTTCCATTTTCATCCCCTTTATAAATGGCTTTCGGTCCATTTTCTGTAGAAAATACAAAAATATCCCAAGATGTTCGAAAAAACATAAAAGATGCGGCAAAAAATGAAATAATCAAGATTAAAACTAACATTTTCAACTTTTTTATCTGAATAATGTAAAAGCGGTTCATTGATTTTTCCTCCTTGTCCTCTCATCTTGTAAAATTGTATGAATCGGGCTTTTAATTATGTATAGAGGATCGGACATTTATAAAAGGACGGAAGAGGAAGTCAACAATTTTTATTTTTTTATAAGCAGTGTTGACTAATTAATAACATGATGGTATATTATTAATCGTCGCTGCGTTGAAGCGGCTAAAAAAAGATGTTGACAACTTCTAAACAGCATGATATAGTATGAAAGTCGTCAACAAATTATTGATACTTTGATTGATCTTTGAAAACTGAACAAAACGAAAGCGTTCCTGTTGATTCAAGAAATGAGCAGATATGAGGATAAACTTTTTT
>NZ_JBVVUU010000016.1:57559-60909 GCF_056032925.1 Aeribacillus sp. JST-2 | reverse complement strand
CGAGGTGGAAGCGTGGCGACACGTGGAGCTGACGGATACTAATCGATCGAGGACTTAACCACAAGCAAGCGTTCATTCGTGAATGGCAATGCGTTATCTAGTTTTGAAGGAATATTTCCAGAAGGCCATTGACAATTCGTTTAGAATCGATATAATTATAAATGTTCTTTGCCCAAATTTTCGCTTTGATCTCAGCGAAAGTTTACGAAAACGGCTTGGTGGCGATGGCGAAGAGGTCACACCCGTTCCCATCCCGAACACGGAAGTTAAGCTCTTCAGCGCCGATGGTAGTAAGGGGTTGTCCCTTGCGAGAGTAGGACGCTGCCAGGCAAACTATTTATATTATCGCGGGGTGGAGCAGTCCGGTAGCTCGTCGGGCTCATAACCCGAAGGCCGCAGGTTCAAATCCTGCCCCCGCAACCAACTGGTCCCGTAGTGTAGCGGTTAACATGCCTGCCTGTCACGCAGGAGATCGCGGGTTCGATTCCCGTCGGGACCGCCAGCTAATTGTATATAAAAGAAGAGAGTAACGAAACGGTTAACGTTTCGTTTTTTTATTTTTTGAAAAGCTTGGATAAGCGAATTGAATACGATAAACTATAAAATAAGGTCAACTTTAACGTTTTTCGATGATGAGGAAGAGGATCTTTATGCCCGTTCAAGATGAGTTTCAATTTATTCAAAGCATTCAGCCTACCCGTCAATTTCATGGAGAACTTTTTGTCGGCATCGGCGACGATGCAGCTGTTTACACACCGAGAAAAGGGTTTCAACAAATTGTCTGCATGGACACGATGGTAGAGGGCATTCATTTTTTGCGCAAGACGATGAGGCCATTTGATATCGGCTATAAAAGTGTCGCCATTAATATTAGCGATATAGCAGCAATGGGAGGCCATCCCAAGTACTATTTAGTTTCCGTCGCCATTCCTCCCGATTGGCATGAGAAAGAGCTTCTTGAAATATACGAAGGCATGAACGATGCTGCCAAAAGGTTTCAAGTTGATTTAATTGGCGGCGACACGGTTTCAATTGACAAACGGTTAGTGGTGACTGTAACGGTCATTGGAGAAATTGAACATGGGAAAGCACGCTTGCGCAGTGATGCAAGACCTGGAGATGTTGTTTTTGTCACAGGCACTCTTGGCGATTCTGCAGCAGGATTGTATTTGTTGTTGAATAAGGGTAATTTTCATCTTCCGGAAAATGATTATACATACTTAGTATCACGTCATCAGCGCCCAGTTCCTCAAGTGGAAGCAGGAAAATTAATTTCAGACCTTGAACGCGCCAGTTTAAATGATGTAAGTGACGGCATAGCAAGTGAATTAAATGAAATTGCCGAAATGAGCAAACTGCAAATTATCATCAATAAAGATCTTCTCCCTTTAAGTGATTCCATTCGATTGATGCCTGTTGAAAAACAATATGAGTGGGCTTTATCAGGCGGCGAAGATTTTGAACTTGTCGGAACTACTTCCAAAAACTCCTTTGAGATTTTAAAAGAAAAATGCGAAAAAAGGGGGATTCGCCTAACGAAAATCGGCGAAGTATTAGAAGGCGATCCAATGGTTTATTTAAAAGAAAAAGACAAATGTCAAAGGCTGCTAAAAAAGGGCTATAATCATTTTCAAAAAGGTGATTCATTTGGAACATTTTGAAATTCATACGTCCTCTCCTGAAGAAACGGAAAAAATTGCTTTGAAGCTGGCAAGGCTATTAAAAAGCGGGGATGTCATCACTTTAGAAGGGGATCTTGGAGCTGGAAAAACAACATTTACAAAGGCATTGGCAAAAGGTTTGGGCATAAAGAAAATAGTCAATAGCCCAACCTTTACCATTATTAAAGAGTACGAAGATGGCCGGCTTCCTCTTTATCACATGGACGTCTATCGAATCGAGAACTGCGAAGAAGATTTAGGATTTGACGAGTATTTTGAAGGAGAAGGGGTCACCATTGTAGAGTGGGCCCAACTTATTGAAGAACAACTGCCGCCCGAACATTTGACTATTTTGATTCGTCATATTGGCGGCAACAAAAGAGCATTGATCTTTGAGCCGAAGGGAAACAGATATCAAGCGTTATGTAAGGAGATTTTTGAAAATGACGGTATTAGCCATTGATACTTCCAATGATTGCTTAGGCATTGCGCTGGTTGATGAGGAAAAAATAATCGGTGAATTTATGACGAATTTAAAAAAAAATCATTCTATCCGTGTTATGCCTGCTATTGAACAGTTGTTGCAGGAATGCAGCGTGCGGCCAGAAGATTTAAAAAAGGTGGTTGTTGCCCAAGGTCCGGGCTCTTATACAGGTGTACGAATTGGAGTGACGATTGCAAAGACATTCGCTTGGGCAAGAAATATCCCGTTAACAGGTGTTTCCAGCCTTGAAGGACTGGCTTTGAACGGACGGTTTTTTGACGGCTTTATCTGTCCTCTTTTTGATGCGCGGAGGGGGAGGGTTTATACTGGATTGTATGAATATAAAGAAGAAATTGTTTCTGTCCAAGAAGATCGAAACATTTTGCTTGAAGAATGGCTCTATGAGATAAAAAGGCTGAAAAAAAGAGTTTTGTTTTTGGGATATGATGTTTCTCTCCATTTGGACTTAATCAAAAAGATAATGGATGAACTGGCGGTGATCGGAGATTCTTCGCTCCATCAACCGCGTCCCGGATTGCTTGGGATTCTTGGGTTGAAAAGAGAAGCAGTGGAAATTCATCAGTTTGTGCCAAATTATTTACGGTTAGCAGAGGCGGAAGCAAAATGGATCGAGAAGCAAAACATGTCGAAATGACCGATAACAAAATCAGGGTCCGGAAGATGACGGTAGAAGATATTCATGATGTTTTTAAAATTGAACAATCATCGTTTACCGTTCCTTGGACGAAAGATTCTTTTTATAGGGAATTGATTCATAATCATTTTGCCACCTATTTCGTGATTGAATATGAAGGGAAAGTTGCAGGATATTGCGGTTTATGGGTCATTATCGATGACGGACAAATTACAAATATTGCGATTTCTCCGTCCTATCGCAGGAAAAAACTTGGGGAAACTTTGTTAAAGAGTATTTTAAATGAAGCAAAAAAACAGGGAGCCAAAACTGTTACGTTGGAAGTAAGAGTTTCTAATGAAACGGCGCAATCCCTTTACAAAAAATTAAACTTTAAACCAATTGGCATTCGGAAAAACTATTATACGGACAATCAAGAAGATGCGTTATTAATGCAGGTGAATCTACAATGAAAGATCGGTTAATTTTAGGTATCGAAACAAGCTGCGATGAGACAGCAGCGGCCGTTGTGAAAAATGGAACGGAAATTGTTGCGAGTGTTGTGGCTTCA
>NZ_JBVVUU010000016.1:57247-57470 GCF_056032925.1 Aeribacillus sp. JST-2 | reverse complement strand
AACGATGAAGCAAGCAAATGTATCTTTTCAGGATTTGAGTGCAATTGCTGTAACAGAAGGGCCTGGATTAGTAGGAGCGCTGTTAATAGGGGTCAATGCTGCAAAAGCGTTAGCCTTTGCTCATCAACTCCCCCTTATTGGAGTGCATCATATCGCAGGACATATATATGCCAATCGCTTAATAAAAGAGCTCGCTTTTCCGCTCATAGCCCTCGTAGTATCT
>NZ_JBVVUU010000016.1:56776-57149 GCF_056032925.1 Aeribacillus sp. JST-2 | reverse complement strand
AGCCCGTGCGCTTGAACTTCCTTATCCGGGAGGGCCTCATATTGATCAACTGGCTCAAGAAGGCAAACCGTCGATTGATTTGCCGCGGGCATGGCTTGAGGAAGGTTCTTTTGATTTTAGTTTCAGCGGTTTAAAATCAGCCGTCATGAATACACTTCATAATGCTTCTCAAAAAGGAATCGTGTTGGATAAAAAAGATGTGGCAGCAAGCTTTCAAGAGAGCGTAATTGATGTTTTAGTGGCAAAAACTGTCCGGGCAAGCGAAAAATATAAGGTGAAACAAGTGCTGCTTTCTGGTGGTGTTGCCGCGAATAAAGGATTGAGAACAGCCCTTCAAGAAGCTTTTAAAGGAAAAGAAAATATTGACATCATT
>NZ_JBVVUU010000016.1:0-56728 GCF_056032925.1 Aeribacillus sp. JST-2 | reverse complement strand
TTTGGGGACGTTTTATACGAAAAAGGGATTTTTAGCGATTACCGAATGAATGCCCAACCAGGCCTCGAATTAAAGTCATATTAGGTTCAGCCAATTGGTTGAGCCTTTTTTGTGTGATCTGAAAAATTAGTCCGATTAAGCCCTGAACTTGTGTAAAAAGGAAGCAGTTTAGTTGGCCAGGAATCTAGGTTTCTGGGCTGGGAGTGAGATTTTACACAATAATTAGGACTTGACCAATTTGCCCACAAGATCTCCACAACTGTTCAAAACTTTGTGGATGAATCCAAAAAATGTTGACAGAACAGTTAGGAAAGATTTGTGTAAATGTGGATAAATCAGGTGTATTTTTGTGGATAATGTGTATAAATAAACCGAAATGAAATAGGACAGAGGTTTTGTTTGTGGAAAACTATTGATGTTGAAAAAAACAATAACCGGCGTTCTTTGCCGGTTATGTCGTTTGAAGCGTTTCCCACTCATTGATCAGCTTTTCCAACTGTTTGTTTAAGGCAACATTTTGTTCATGGATTTCCTGCGCCTGTTCGTGGTCTTGATAAACATTTGGATCACAAAGTTTTTCATCATTTTCCGCAATCTTTTTTTCAATTTCCGCAATTTCGTTCTCAATTTCCTCAATAAGCCGCTGTTTTTGCCTTTCCCGCTTTTTCAGTTCTTTTTCCTGTAGATAAGATCGTTTGCTTTGTTTTCGATTCTCGCTTTCATCCAACATTTTTTCCGATTGAGTCCATTTTTTAAGCTCGGCCATTTCAGCTTTTTTTTCGATGTAATAATCATAGTCGCCTAAATATTCCGTTATCCCATTTGTGGATAATTCAAATATTTTTGTGGCAATTTTGTTAATAAAATAACGGTCGTGGGAAACAAAAAGAATTGTTCCCGGATAATCGATCAAGGCATTTTCCAATACTTCTTTGCTGTCCAGATCAAGGTGGTTTGTCGGCTCATCCATGACAAGGAAATTAGCTTTTTTCAGCATCAGTTTTGCGAGCGCAAGACGAGCCTTCTCGCCCCCGCTTAAAGAGGAGACTGTTTTTAGAACATCATCACCGGAAAATAAAAAATTGCCTAAAACGGTTCGAATCTCCTTTTCCGTTTTTTCTGGATAATCATCCCATAGTTCATGAAGAACACGCTTTGACGATGTTAAATCAGCTTGTTCTTGGTCGTAATAGCCGATTTTTACATTTGAACCGAATTCAATTTTCCCTTCCAGTGGTTTTAACCGATGAAGGATGGTCTTTAATAATGTCGATTTTCCGATGCCGTTTGGTCCAATTAATGCAACGGCATCTTTTCGATGAATGAAAAAGCTTATGCCTGATGCGATCGTTGTTTGGCCATCGTAAGAAAGCGCTAAATCAGATGCTTTCAATACATCATTTCCGCTTTGCCGTTCGATTTCGAAGGAAAAGCGGGCTGATTTCTCGCCGCTGTTTGGTTTATCGATCAATTCCATTTTTTCAAGCATTTTTCTCCGGCTTTGAGCTCTTTTTGTCGTTGAAGCTCTTGCCAGATTTCGTTGAATAAATTCTTTCATTCGGGCGATTTCCTCTTGCTGCTTTTCATATTGTTTCATTTCCCGTTCGTAATTTTCCGCCTTTTGCCTTAAATAGGCGCTGTAGTTTCCAACATACTTCGTGCAAATAGTTTGGGAAATTTCATATATCACTTGAACGACGTTATCCAAGAAATAGCGGTCATGGGAAACAATAAGCACAGCTCCATCATAGCTTTGCAAATAACGCTCAAGCCAGCTTAACGTCTCCATATCAAGATGGTTTGTCGGTTCATCAAGGATAAGCAAATCGGGATTTGTCAAAAGAAGCTTGCCAAGCGCTAATCTAGTCTTTTGGCCTCCGCTTAAAACGGAAATTTTGGTTGAGTAATCATAATCGGAGAAGCCTAATCCATGCAAAACGGAGCGGATGTCCGCCTCGTATTGGTATCCGCCTTTTTCTTTAAATGAATGTTGAAGCAAATCATATTCTTTCATGAAACGTTCCAGTTGGCTGCTTCCTGTAGAGGGATTTATTTCCGCCATTTTTTGTTCAAGGTGTCTCATCTGTTTTTCCATTTTTCGAAGGTCTTCGAATACCGTCAGCATTTCTTCCCAAATCGAACGATCTGATTCCAACCCTGCATTTTGGGCCAGATAACCAATTGTTAAGTCCTTCGGATTTACGATTTCACCTGAATCATATGACATCTCACCGGCAATGATTTTTAATAAAGTTGATTTTCCAGCGCCGTTTCGTCCCACGAGAGCAATTTTATCTCCCGTTTGGATTTCAAGTTTAATATTCGATAGAATAAGATCAGCGCCAAAATATTTCGTAATTTGGTTTAGCTGCAATAACATCATGTTTGTTCACCTCAATCTATGATAGGATTAGTGTAGCTCATAGATTCTCATTCGAGCAAGAAAAGGTCAAGAAATTGTAACAATCATCCAAAAGACAATATGAAAAAAATAGTGTATAGTTTTAATGTAGAGCAGAGTAAAGGCTAAAACGGCTGCGCATTTAAGATGGAGAAGAGCATAGAGCAATTATGCGAACAAAAAAATTGTAAAATTATAGAAACTACTACGTGGAAGCGTTAACACGATCCGCAGTTTTAAACAGCTGTGACCTGAAATGAATAGTTTCGATCGATATCACTGTTCGTTTGTTGATAGCGAGGGATGAACATGAATCAAGATCAATCTAAAATACCGCAAGCAACTGCCAAAAGGTTGCCATTATATTATCGTTTTTTGCAAAATTTGCACGCATCAGGGAAACAACGTGTTTCCTCAAAGGAGCTGAGCGAAGCAGTCAAAGTAGATTCAGCGACGATAAGAAGAGATTTTTCTTATTTTGGAGCATTAGGCAAAAAAGGTTATGGATATAATGTGAATTATTTGTTATCATTTTTTAGAAAGACGCTTGATCAAGATGAATTGACAAAAGTCGCCTTGATTGGAGTCGGAAATTTAGGAACCGCTTTTTTAAAATACAATTTTACGAAAAATAATAACACACAAATTGTGGTTGCTTTTGATGTTCAAGAAGATAAAATAGGAAAGGAAGTTGGGGGAGTTCCTGTCTATCATTTGAATGAACTGGAAACCGTTTTGCCGGAAGACGTGCCGGTAGCCATTTTAACAGTTCCGGCTACAGAGGCGCAAAGCATTACTGATCGTTTAGTGAAAAAAGGAATTAAAGGAATATTGAATTTTACGCCGGCCCGCCTGAATGTTCCGGAAAACATTCGCATCCATCATATTGATTTATCTGTCGAACTGCAGGCGCTTGCATATTTTTTGAAGCATTATTCTGATGAACAATAAAGGAGTGTTCGCATTATGCCGACAATCGGACCTGGGAGCCTGATCCTCATCATCATTGCAGCTCTTCTTATTTTCGGACCGAAAAAACTCCCTGAACTTGGAAAAGCCGCAGGGGATACGTTAAAAGAATTTAAAAAAGCGACAAAAGGATTAACGGACGATAAAGAGGATGAAAAGAAAAAAGAAGAGTGAAAGAATGGATGAAACGTTATGAAAGATAAAAACATGTCTGTGTTGGAACATATAGCAGAGTTGAGAAAACGGCTGATCATTGTAGTCGTTTTCTTTTTCATTGCCTTCATTGCCGGTTTTTTCTTGGCCAAGCCGATCATCGTTTATTTACAGCAGACAAGCGAAGCCAAGCGTTTTGTATTAAATGCCTTTCGCCCCGCTGACCCGTTAATGGTGTATATGCAGTTTACTTTCATTATCGCCGTTGTTTTAACTTTGCCCGTTTTATTTTATCAGTTGTGGGCTTTTATCAGCCCAGGGCTTTATGAAAAAGAAAGGCGAGTGACGTTAAGCTATATTCCCATTTCGCTCATATTGTTTTTTTCAGGTGTAGCGTTCTCTTATTTCGTTTTGTTTCCGTTTGTCATAGATTTTATGGAGCGTATTGCTGATGATTTAAACATTGAGCAAATGATCGGGATCAATGAATATTTTCGGTTTTTGCTGCAGTTAACATTGCCGTTTGGTCTGTTATTCGAATTGCCCGTTGTCATTATGTTTTTCACAAGGCTTGGAATCATCCATCCGGCATTTTTGGTAAAAATCAGAAAATATGCTTATTTTGTTTTGCTCGTCATTGCAGCGATTATTACGCCGCCGGAAATCGTCTCCCATTTAATGGTAACAATTCCGTTGTTGATTTTATATGAAATCAGCATCATTGTTTCAAGATTCGCTTATAAAAGGTCGCAACAATCAAAAGCAAAAGAAGAAAAAAATCCAAAATAAAAGGTGCTGTCCAAAAAACGGTTTTTCAGACGAATTTATGAAAAAAGCAAGACCCAGGAATGCTGTTATATCAACATTCTTGGGTCTTTTACTTGGAAACATGTGAGACTAAAATGAACTTTATAGACAGTCCCTTATTTTTTGTTTTTTCGAAGCTTATAGGAAAAAGCAAACATTCGAAGCGAAACGGCAAAATCAAATGTAGCTAAAACCATCAATATGAATGTCGGGATTGACCACAAACCATCTTTTGCGCTTTGTATTGCCAAATATGTAAATAAAACTCCCATGGTGAAATAAAATAGTCCCATGGAATTCGGATTTAACTTCATACTCTCAGATGCCTCCAATAATTGTTTGAATTTGTTCCATTTGTTGAATCATGTTTTCAATGTCGTCGCGAAATATCGTTTGAATGAGCACAACGATCGTATTCATCATTGTATGGGCAAAAATAGGAACTAAAATTCGTTTTGTTTTGACATATAAAAAGGCAAACGTAAATCCCATCGAAGCATAAAGCAATATGTGTTCGGGCTCGCCATGGACGATCGCAAACAGCAAGGAACTGACAAGAGCGCCGATAAAGAAGTTTGTTTTACGATAGATAGCGCCAAAAATAATTTTTCGAAAGATGATTTCTTCCAAGATCGGGCCTATTATCGATGTGACAATGATCAAATAAGGCGTTACTTCTATCAGATCAATGATCAGCTGAGTGTTTTCCGATCCAGGGCGAATGTTAAATATATATACTTCGATATTTGCGGCAATCGTTTGGACGAAAAAAGCTAAAAAGACTCCCAAAACAGCCCATGCGACAGACTCTGCTGCTGGCGCCGCCTGAATATGGCGTTCTTTGTTTTTGACATCATGGCGGAGGAAAAATAATATCAGTAAAAGCGCTATTGTGAAACTGACAATCGACCAATAGGCTTGAGCTTGAAATAAGCTGTTATTCGGATTCTCGTCCGCACCAATTCCCAGTTTATAAAAAAGCGGCACACCGACAAAAGCAGACAACTGCATAATGGTATACGTAATGATAATCCACCAATCTTGTTTTTTCACCAATGCGTTCCCCTTTAAAAAAATTTATAAATTTATTTTAGCATAAACCGATCGTCAACATTGAGAGAGAATTTTAGATAGAACCGGCCTGTTATTATTTTGCAGCGCCGAGAAATTTTTTTAAAAGATACTTGAAAAATGAATTAGGTTTCTTTAATATAATAATTGGTGTTAGCACTCTATAATAACGAGTGCTAATAAAAAGGCAAATTTTATAAATCTCAAAAGATTTGAGGAGGTTGTTTCCCTTGTTAAAGCCATTAGGTGATCGCGTTGTTATTGAACTTGTTGAGACAGAAGAAAAAACAGCAAGCGGTATCGTTTTGCCTGACACTGCGAAAGAAAAACCGCAGGAAGGCAAAGTAATAGCAGTCGGCTCAGGTCGTGTATTAGATAATGGTGAACGAGTAGCACCTGAAGTTGCTGTTGGCGATCGCATTATCTTCTCAAAATATGCAGGCACTGAAGTAAAATACGAAGGCAAAGAATACTTAATTTTGCGCGAAAGCGACATTTTAGCTGTGATTGGTTAATGGCAGCCACAGCTTGGATATCATAATGAAATAAAATTTTGAGGAGGTTTTCGCAACATGGCAAAGGAAATTAAATTTAGTGAAGAAGCTCGTCGTGCAATGCTGCGCGGTGTTGATAAATTAGCAGATGCTGTTAAAGTAACATTGGGTCCGAAAGGCCGCAACGTTGTACTTGAGAAAAAATTCGGTTCGCCGTTAATTACTAACGACGGGGTAACAATTGCAAAAGAGATCGAATTGGAAGATCCTTTTGAAAACATGGGAGCAAAATTAGTTGCAGAAGTTGCCAGCAAAACAAATGATGTAGCAGGGGACGGTACTACAACTGCAACAGTTTTGGCGCAAGCGATGATCCGCGAAGGTCTTAAAAACGTAACAGCCGGCGCAAATCCTATGGGCGTTCGCAAAGGTATTGAAAAGGCAGTAGCAGTTGCTGTGGAAGAATTAAAAAATATCTCTAAACCAATTGAAGGAAAAGATTCTATCGCACAAGTTGCTGCCATTTCAGCTGCTGATGAAGAAGTAGGACAATTAATCGCTGAAGCAATGGAGCGCGTTGGCAACGACGGTGTCATCACAATTGAAGAATCAAAAGGTTTCTCAACAGAACTTGATGTTGTAGAAGGTATGCAATTCGACCGCGGCTACGCTTCTCCATATATGGTAACAGATTCCGACAAAATGGAAGCTGTTCTTGAAAATCCATATATCTTAATTACTGACAAAAAAATCTCTAACATTCAAGAAATTTTGCCTGTATTAGAACAAGTTGTCCAACAAGGCAAACCGTTGTTAATTATCGCTGAAGATGTTGAAGGCGAAGCTTTAGCTACATTGGTTGTGAACAAACTTCGCGGCACATTCAATGCTGTTGCTGTAAAAGCTCCAGGATTCGGCGACCGCCGCAAAGCGATGTTGGAAGATATCGCAATCCTAACTGACGGTGAAGTCATCACGGAAGACCTTGGATTAGATCTTAAGAGCGCCAATATTTCTCAATTAGGACGCGCTGCAAAAGTTGTTGTTACGAAAGAAACAACTACAATTGTTGAAGGCGCAGGAGCAAGCGATAAAATCGCAGCTCGCGTAAATCAAATTAAAGCTCAATTAGAAGAAACAACTTCCGAATTCGATAAAGAAAAACTTCAAGAGCGCTTGGCAAAACTGGCTGGCGGGGTAGCAGTCATCAAAGTTGGCGCCGCTACTGAAACAGAATTGAAAGAACGCAAACTTCGCATCGAAGACGCTCTGAACTCCACTCGTGCAGCTGTGGAAGAAGGTATCGTCTCCGGCGGTGGTACAGCTCTAGTAAATGTATACAACAAAGTGGCTGAAATTGAAGCAGAAGGCGACATTCAAACTGGCGTCAACATCGTGCTTCGCGCATTAGAAGAACCTGTTCGCCAAATCGCCCATAACGCTGGCCTAGAAGGCTCTGTCATTGTTGAACGCTTGAAAAAAGAAGAAGTCGGCGTCGGCTTTAACGCTGCAACAGGCGAATGGGTGAACATGATTGAAGCCGGAATCGTTGACCCGACAAAAGTTACTCGTTCCGCTCTGCAAAACGCAGCTTCTGTTGCCGCTATGTTCTTAACAACTGAGGCAGTAGTGGCTGACAAACCGGAAGAAAACAAAGGTAACGGCGGTATGCCTGACATGGGCGGAATGGGCGGCATGATGTAATTTGACAAAAAACCCCTTGATTTCAAGGGGTTTTTTTCATGACTATGTCGATTTGGTACCGTTGTGGTGACGAAACTGAAAAAATGATGCTAAAACTAAAATCTCAGAGGCTTCTCATAAGTTCTGAGTTGCTCCCCTTAAGATAGGCAGCCTAAAGGGAAGTTTTTCGATGCATAAAGAATTCAATAATTGTATGCTTATGAAAACAGAGATTGAACTGTTCAAGAGCTTTGTATGAGATTCATTCATGCAATGGGGAAAGAATTTTGAGGATACTCTGTGTCAAATAGACAATATTTATAAAAACTAGGCAACCTTACTTCTTTTTTCAATTGGGGTAAGGCTGTTCATCTTATCCTAGTCAAGTCCAAATTATTTTCTTTATGTCCTCTTCGATCTACTGGTTCTAACGGGGCTGTCTGAAATGAGACGTTTTTTCTTCACTTGCTTTTGTACGTTTTCCATTTTTCTCTGAAGGCATGCCGGCGGATGCCGGCTACTTGATATTTCTTTCCTGATGTACAAGTTCGTGGATATTACCCGAACTACGCTTTGAAAGAATTTGAACGGGAAGGATATAACATCAAGTTCGAAGACGGCGATGAAGAAATTTTAAGAAACGGCACTGTTGACTATTTAGGTTTTAGTTATTATATGTCGACAACCGTGAAAAGCGATGTAGAAAATGATAATACAGCAAATATCGTTAATGGCGGCTTGCCTAATAGTGCAGAAAATCCGTATATTCAATCAAGTGAATGGGGCTGGCCGATTGATCCAACCGGTTTAAGATATACATTAAACCGTTTTTATGATCGATACCAAATTCCATTATTTATTGTAGAAAATGGTTTTGGTGCTGTCGATACGTTAGAAAAGGATGGTTCTGTCCATGACCCGCAAAGAATCGAATATTTAAAAGCGCATATTGAAGCTTTAAAAAAAGCGGTCACCTACGATGGTGTGGATTTAATGGCTATACTCCATGGGGAATTATAGACATTGTGTCGTTTACAACGGGCGAAATGAAAAAACGGTATGGCATGATATACGTTGATCGTGATAATGAAGGAAATGGAACAATGAAGCGGTATAAAAAAGATTCATTTTATTGGTATAAAAATGTCATTCAAACGAATGGCGAAGAATTATAATATATAAACAAATGTAATCCTTATCCGTCCTTCTAATTGGCGGTTGTCCGACCAGAATAACATCAAAAAACAAAAATACAAAAGCGAGCTGGACTCAGTCATTTTTCCCTGAATCCGCTCAGCTTTTCTGTTTTTTTACAACTGTTCAAACGGTATCCATTTTTACATTGGGAATGGAACTTTCCTGTTCAAAGGCATAAGCGAAGCGATACAGATTTGCTTCGTCAAACGGTTTCCCGATCAGTTGCATTCCGATAGGCAATCCCGATTCCGAGAAGCCGCAGGGTACGGAGATGCTGGGGAAACCGTTAAAATTGGTGGGACTTGTCAAGCGAAGCAGCGCGGATCGGACATACTCTTTATTTCCGTGGATATGGACTTCACGCTGGCCAATGTCAGGCGGCAAAATCGGAAGCGTCGGTGTCACAATGACATCCGCTTCGTTGAACGCTTGTTTAAATTCTTGGACAGCGACGTGCCTGAGCTGCTGAGCATGGACATATGTGTGCGCTTTTTCGTCCATGCCGGTCAGCAACCGTTCCCTCACTTCCTGGTCGTATTGCTCAGACTGATCCCGAAGCATGTCTTCGTGTACCGTATAGGCTTCGCTTCGGATGATGATTTGTTGTGCCAATGAAAATTGTTGGATGTGGGGCAGATCGATGACACGCATTTCTGCCCCCAGACTTTCAAACACCTTCAATGCATGCTGCACTTGCTGTTCCACTTCTTCTTCTACATGGTCAAAGTAAAAAGAGGAAGGAACACCGATAACGCTACCCTTAATGCTTTGTCCAACGAAACGGGTGAAATCTTCCTCATCGGTTTTCATGGAGTACGGATCCCGTTCGTCGTATCCGGACAACACGTTTAATAACAGGGCATTGTCCAGTACGGTTCGAGTCATCGGCCCTACATGGTCAAGAGTCCAACTTAACGGATACACCCCGTATTTGCTGACGCGGCCAAAGGTTGGTTTCATGCCGACGATGCCGCAACAACTCGACGGAATCCGGATGGATCCCCCGGTATCCGTTCCCAATGCTGCATAACATAGGGCTGCCGAAACAGCCGCTCCGGAACCGCTGCTCGATCCCCCAGATATTTTTGACAGATGGTGTGGATTTTTCACCGCTCCGAAAGCGGATCGATCTCCTGTCGGACCGTAGGCAAACTCATGGGTATTCAGCTTTCCGATTATTACGGCGCCTGCCTGTGTCAGTTTTTCAACGACGGCCGCGTCGAAATCCGGAATGTAATCTTTGAAAATTTTGGATCCCATCGTGGTGCGGACACTTTTCGTGTAAATTAAATCTTTTAGTCCGATCGGTACACCATGTAGTGGCCCCTTCCAATTGCCGGAGGCGATTTCCCGTTCCGCTTTACGCGCGCTTTCCATCGCTTGTTCATACATCACGGTGATGTATGCGTTTAATTGGGGATTGATCCTGTCGATCTGTTCCAACAAGGTTCCTGTCACTTCAGCCGGTGAAATCTGTTTCTGTTTGAACGCGTTCGACAAATTGGTGACATCCCACTGCAATACATCGGTGTGCTGAGTGTTTGCCATCTTGAAATCTCCTTTCTGTATTTTAGTTATCATTTGTCCTTGGGAGCCTTGTTGGTTACAGACATGCGCTGACCCGGTTTGACAAGGAGCATTGCCAGCATTCCGATCACAACCGCCACAACAGCTGCCGCAAACATGGAAGTATAACCGTATTTGGCCACCAAATAGCCGGTCAGTGTAGGCGCTACAATGGTGGCAATATTGGTGAAAAAGTGTGTCACACCGCCAAAAGTGCCTGCCCGGTTTGGCTCCGTATCAATGATTACTGACCAGTAAACAGAGTTAGGTAGGAAGTTGAACGCATTTCCAAGTGACATCAACACCATTACAGCTACGATGCTGTCGACAGTAGGAATCAGCAGAAAACACACGGCGGTAAGAAATAGGGAAACCACGGCAAGGCCGGAACGGGCAATCCGCAAATTTCCCGTTTTGCGTCGTAGCGCATCCGATATTTTACCGCCCCACAGTACAGTGAAACAGGCTCCCACCCAGGGAATCATACCCAGGTACCAAAGGGAACTGAGCTGAAAGTTGAATACATCTTGCAAATATTTTGGTGTCCAGGTAAGTAAGAGGAAGTTTACATATTGAAACACAAAATAACCAATCGTATTGAAAACTAAAGTGGGATTCCGAAAAAAGTGGTACCATTTCACATTCGTATCGCCTGCTCCCACGTTTTTCTCGTTTTCCAGCAATTCGGATTTCGATCGAATCTCCTCCAGTTCTTCCTTAGACACTTTCGGATGGTCTTCCGGAAAATTGGTGAAGACTTTGTTCCATATGATGACCCAAACAATACCGATTAACCCGAGAATAATAAACATCATTTTCCAGTTAGTCAACGTAAGCAGTGTGACTGCAATAGGAGCGGTTAACAGAGCACCCAATGGGTTACCCAAAAGTCCCAGAGCCGCGACAAAGCCTCGCTCCTTGGGAGCCGCCCAGTTAGCATTAGTACGGTTGATCGTTGAAAAAGTTGGGCCTTCTGCCAAGCCAAACAGTACACGAAACACGGCAAATCCAGCTAGGGCGGAACCGCCGAACAGAGCCAGTCCGATTTCACCCGCAAAGGCGGTGACTATTTCAAACACCGACCAGCCAAGCCCCGCGAGAATCCAGACAAATTTTGGTCCTTTGCGATCCGCCAAAACTCCTCCAAACAAAGCTCCGATCATATAACCATACCCAAAATAACCGAGTACCGCTCCCCAAGAAACGGCATCAAAACCATAAGTGGCGATGATGTCTTTTTGCGCGTAGGATATCGCGCCGCGATCCACATAGTTGATCACCACCATGAAGACGATCATCCCCATGATGAAATAACGATAATTCTTCATTCCCCCCATCCTTTCTCGGTAAAAATTTTATACACAACAATTTATATGCAAAATCCGTGCCAACTCAAAACGTCCACATCAACCATCATATTATTGCAAAAATGCATACTTTTAAATATAATCGTACTATTGCAAAAATGCATACTTTTTAGCTTAACAGATTAAGCATAATGGATTTGGGAAACAAATAATGAGAATTGATTTTCGTGCAAAAATGCATATAATTTATGCATTTTTGCATAATCAAATTACCATTTAATAGGGATGTGAAGATGGATGAACATTCAGTCTGTTTTGGATGCTTTACGAAGCCCCTATGTCTTGCTTGATGTCAAGGGAACCATCCGTGCCATTTCCCTCTCGGATTATTTGGCCGAAAACTTTGATCTAGAGAATGCCGATTTTCAACAGCTGGTGGATAGTGCCATGGAGGAGAAAAAAGTCAAGTTTCATTCCGTCACATTACAGGATAACAGTGAACTGTTAGTTCAATGCAATCCGGTGATGGAACACGGGCAAGTGGTGGGCGTCCTTTGCATTTTAGGAGGGGCTTTTTATGGGGATGCAGAATTGGACGAATTCCGGAATACGAGCTTAGATCTCAAAACCATCTTTGAATCTTCCTATGATGTGATTTACGTGTCGGACGGGGAGGGAGTGACGCTTCGCGTTAGTTCGGCTTGTGAGGAAATCTGGGGGAAGAAACCAGAAGAGCTGGTGGGCAGGAGTGTGCTTGATCTAGAAAAAGAAGGAATCTATAGACCATCGGTTACTCGGCTGGTTTTGGAAAGCCGAGAGAAAGTCCGTGTGATCCAAAAAACTAAAACAGGCCGGACCTTGCTCGTTGTAGGCACGCCCGTAAAGGATAAGAACGGAAAAATCGTCCGTGTCATCAATGCTTCGCGTGATATAACCGAAATTGGGAAACTCCGTGAAGAAGTACAAACCATGAAGGAAATGATGGAACGGTATAAACAAGAAATCAGCCGCTTACGTCTGCATGAAAGCTCCAGCAGCAAGTTGATTTACCGGAGTGTGGCAATGGAGAAGGTAATGAACCAGGCACAAAAAATCTCCGGATTCGATACAACCGTGCTGATAACGGGCGAGTCCGGGGTTGGGAAAGATGTGGTGGCTTCCCTGATTCACGAATGGAGCGACCGTTCCGGGCAACCTTTTGTGAAAATCAACTGCGGGGCCATTCCTGAATCCCTGTTGGAATCGGAGTTGTTTGGCTATGAGCCGGGGGCGTTCACAGGTGCGCAAAAAGGAGGGAAAACCGGCTTGTTTGAGTTAGCCCATCTCGGAACTCTTTTTTTGGACGAAGTTGCCGAACTCCCTCTCACTTTGCAAGTAAAGCTACTGCGCGTGTTACAGGAAAAAGAAATCCGGCGAATTGGCGGATTGCGTTCCATACAAGTCGATGTGCGTTTAATTGCGGCAACCAATCGCAATTTGGAGAAATTAGTGGAACAAGGAGCATTTCGGGAAGATTTATACTACCGATTGAACGTGTTCCCGATTTGGATCCCGCCGTTGCGGAAGCGGGTGGAGGACATTCCATTGCTGGTTCACCATTTCGCTGTCAAATTTAATGAGCGTTACGGCCTGAATAAAAGCTTTTCAGTGGAAGCGATCGCGGAGTTACAGAAGAAACCTTGGAAAGGCAATGTGCGAGAACTGCAAAATCTGGTGGAACGTTTGATCATTTCGTCGGATGAGCCTGTAATCCGGGTTAAGGATGTCAACCATTTCGCGGCTGGTAAAGAACCCTCTCCAATCGAAATAAAAATTCACCGAGAGGTTCCTTTAAAAGAAGCAGTGGGGGCGGCAGAGAAAGCGATACTCGAATTTGCCAAAAAGAAATATGGGACGACCAGTGGCATGGCAAAGGCTTTGGAAGTGGATCAATCCACTGTCAGCCGGAAACTCAGGAAATATTCTTTATGATGAAAAACAAAGAAGGAAGCGTGTAACATCCTTCTCCTAGCGGAATTACTGTCCTTAAAAATTCCCTAGTCGGAAGGTGCCCCGCGTTGGGAACTACGGGTCTCAGGTCAGTTTTTCCATAATTTAGTAAACGTCTTGGTGGCCGCAGTCTACACCGACAGGCCGTTTCGATCTAGACTTTTTGCACCGCTACCAGTGAAGGCATCTGGATACACGTCGACAGCTGACGCTTCCACGTTGCTTATGTTCAGTTTTTTGGCGGTCTCTAAGAGGCCATCATCGATCCTTATACGAGACTGCTCACCAATAAGATTATTGAATACCTGAACGAAAGAGTATTGAAGTGCTTATCATAAGTTTGTCCTGTACAATCTAAAAAATACACGTGTTCTAAATCGGTGTTGGTTTCTGTAACCGTATGCTATCGCGACTTTAATGTTCGGATTAAATACAGTATCTATGTTAGCTCTACTATTAGTTGCTTTAAGCAGTAAAACAATTTTTATAATAAGGAAGGAATTGATGTCGGTTCACCCAAAGGAGTTATCCGTTCAAGCAGGGAAATTGGGATATTATCAGATGAGGAAACGATCATTGCATTAAAAATGGTAGATGACCGAAATTTAACAGTTCATACATATAATGAAAAATTTTTAGCAATCTTCATAAATACTATCATCTTCTCTATAACTGGATTATCCGAATAATCGAGAGAAAATATTAAAGGTGGCTGCAATTTTTCAGCGCCTCTGCCAAGTTGATATGTTTGGTTTGTTCCTGGGACCCCGGTACAGCGCCATTTCTATATGTTTTGTCGGCGACAGTTGGTTAAGTTCATCCTTTTGATTTAGAGGCTAGGGCTAGTCTTCTTTACTCATCCTCATGGATAGAGAAACCGATTCATTTACTTTTTTTCTCAAAAATCTAAACTTGCAACAACAGACAAAAATGCCATTAGTAAAAAAACAAAAATCCATAAATAGTAGTGTTAACTTTTTTCTTGTTTATATAAGCAAGTAGTTATATACTTATAAATAAGAACCGTGTCAAGGATCAAAACATAATTGGATTGGCTAATAAATGATTTTTTGTTTATATATAAGTTAATAATTATATATCTATTTAACGAAGGAGGCGTTCTCATGGCAAAAACGGTAGTGGAAATAGAAAAAGCAGCACACACTTTCAAACTGCTTGGTGATAAAACACGTTTAACGATCATGGCCATTTTAAAACAACGCGAGTGTTGTGTTTGCGAACTTCTTGAAGTGTTTGATATGAGTCAACCGTCGATTAGCCAGCATCTTCGCAAGTTAAAGGATGCGGGATTCGTAAAAGAGGATAGGAGGGGGCAGTGGATTTATTATTCCCTCAATCGACAAAGTGAGTTATATCCTTTCATTCAAGATATTCTGCAGCATATTCCGGATCAAACAGAACATCTTCGCAAAATTGAGGAAAACAGCCCTGCGCTCCGTTGCGGTTGTTAACTGTCATAAGGTAATATCACAAGTTCTATGAAAAAAAGTGAAAATGTATGTCCGAAAAATGATGGGAAATCCCCGTCGTTTGCCCTTGACAAACACGCCAATGGATTTTTTTAAGGTCAAGTCCTAATGCTTGTGTAAAAAACCGACACCCAGTTAGCAAACTTATGTCTCCCTTTGTGTCCGCTTATTTTTCATAAATTAAACTTCATCTTTTTTTAAGAATGACAAGATCAGGAGGGGAAAAATGAGAAATACGGGGAAAAAACGTCTGTCGTTCCTGGATCGATACTTAACGCTTTGGATTTTCTTTGCAATGGCAGCAGGAATTGGCTTAAGTTTCATCTTTCCAAACTTTGTAGACGGAATAAACGGTTTGCAGATAGGAACGACATCGGTTCCAATTGCCATCGGCTTAATTTTCATGATGTATCCTCCGTTGGCAAAAGTTCGCTATGAGGAAATTGGGCGCGTCTTTAAAGATGTGAAAGTATTAGTGTTATCGCTCGTACAAAACTGGATAATTGGACCGATATTCATGTTTGTATTGGCGGTTATATTTTTGCCGGATAAGCCGGAATACATGGTCGGACTTATCCTAATCGGTTTGGCACGTTGCATTGCAATGGTGATTGTCTGGAATGATTTAGCGAAAGGAGACAGAGAGTACGCAGCTGGACTTGTGGCGTTTAACTCTGTATTCCAAATGCTGTTTTTCTCTGTTTATGCGTACGTGTTTGTGACGATCATTCCGGAATGGTTGGGACTAGAAGGTGCTGTCGTTTCTATTACTATGATGGAAGTTGCGAAGTCGGTATTCATTTACTTAGGTATTCCGTTTCTTGGCGGAATGTTGACTCGCTTTGTGTTGGTGAAAGCAAAGGGAAGACAATGGTATGAAAAAGCATTCATTCCGAAAATCAGCCCGATTACATTGATTTCTTTATTGTTTACGATTATTGTCATGTTCTCTTTAAAAGGCGATGCGATCGTAAGCTTGCCGTTGGATGTAGTAAGAGTCGCCATTCCATTGTTTATTTACTTTGTCTTGATGTTCTTCGTTTCCTTCTTCCTAGGGAAGAAATTTGGAGCGGGCTACCCTGTAACGACAACACTTGCTTTTACGGCCGGCAGCAATAACTTTGAGTTAGCGATTGCCGTAGCTGTTGGCGTGTTTGGGATCCATTCCGGTGCAGCATTTGCCGCCGTCATTGGCCCGCTTGTCGAAGTGCCTGTTATGATTGCGTTGGTCAACGTGGCATTATGGTTGCAGCGAAAATACTTTCAAACAAAATCAGTACAGTACGAACAGCAAAGGTGGAATGAAACATGAAAAACAAAAAGATTATTTACTTCTTATGCACAGGCAACTCTTGCCGCAGCCAAATGGCGGAAGGATGGGCAAAAAAATATCTTGGTGGTGAATGGGAAGTGTACAGCGCCGGCATCGAAGCCCACGGATTAAATCCAAATGCGGTAAAAGTCATGAAAGAAGCAGGGATTGACATTTCTAATCAAACATCTGATGTGATTGATCCGGAAATTTTGAATAAAGCCGATCTCGTTGTGACGTTATGCGGCCATGCGGCAGACCATTGTCCGGTAACACCGCCAAACGTGAAACGAGTCCATTGGGGATTTGAAGATCCGGCAAAGGCGGAAGGAACGGAAGAGGAAAAATTAGCGGTATTCCGCCGCGTCCGCGATGAAATCTGCGCACGCATCAAAAAATTTGCTGAAACTGGCGAATAAAACTGAACGAACAGCCGAGAGGAATCTTCTCGGCTGATTTTATATTAAGTTGATAACAATACTTCATCATACAAAGGACGAGACATGTCGCAGAGTTTTAATTTGCAAATAATAGAATAAAAATATATGAAGGCGTGGGAGAGGTGAGTGTGTATGTTCGAGATGTGAGTTGAGGAAAAGGAGTAGGAAAACAACTTCTAGAAGGCATGATCAAAGAATCAGAGGCAAAAGGATTTTGAACATTAACCGTGGGAATTTTCTGAAAATATACCAAGTCTACGTTTGCATCATAGTGTTGGATTTCGCAAAGTCGGTATAAGGCAACGTATAGGAAAGTTAAATGGGGTATGGCGTGATGTGTTATTGCTTGAGCGCCGAAGTCCAGTTGTAGGCATAGATTACTTCTAACCGTGCTTAACTGGCTTGGAAAGTGACCGTCCACATACTTGGAGTTTACTTAAAATTATTTCATGGACGAAAGAAAGGCGGGAGGCTCCGCCTTTCTTAACAACATTCCGCTGATTGTCCCTTTGTACAGCAATCTTTATGTTTAACTTCTCGCTTAGCAGTAAAAAATCGTTTGAGATTTTCAGGAATGACATATGGTTCTTTTCTTCTCTCTTCTCGATTTTGTCCGGCGCCATAGATTTCTTTTAAGATGGCATCCATGATGAGCGATTTTGGAGCTTCTGTATATTCCTTTCCATTATAAATCCATACCCGGCAATTAACATTAGAACCCGTAATGGAACTGCATGTATCACAGTTGCTTTCTTTTGCGATCAACTGAATATCTTTTCCATTAATTCTAATGGTTGGTGAACTGGCAAAATGTAATGCTTCTGCTTGCTCTTCATTTTCAACCAAAATTTTGTTCACTCTCACGTCATAACCTATGGTTTTTAACAAATTGGCAATTTCAGTTATCGCTTCGTTTAGATTTTCTTCCGTTCCTTTGCAGCGAGTACATACCTCAAGGTCAATGTACATAAAATCAATCGTTAGTTGTTTTCTCTCCTGCCGTACAACTTCCGTTTGTGATCCGCATTTGCATCCGCTAGAGCCCGAATTTTTTGTTTGATTAATCTGGCAGTTAGACATCAAAAAAACCTCCTGTTTTCATAAATGTTATATTCATCTAGAAAGACGGAGGTTTTTTAAAAAGGACGCAAAACTTGTTTTAATTCATCAATTTCCCGGCAGGAGCAATTTCCCTTATTCAAACGGTAATCAAGGATATTTCCATAATGATCGAACTCTAAATGACAGCAATCAAGAAGTATATTTTTTAACTTCTCTCTCCCTCGTTGAACCCTTGACTTGGCACCTGACAAAGATATACCTAATTTTTCCGCCAACTCCTTTTGGGTATGTTGTTCTAATTCAACATAGATAAGAGCTTCTTTATACTTTTCAGGGAGTTGTTCCATCAAGTCTTTTAACCATGTGGCAACTATTTTATTCTTGTTGTTCTCGTAAGTTATATCGGTTTCATTTGGAAGTATCTGCTGCTTTTTTGCATCCAATAATTTAATTTGGCTTTTAGCTTGGTAACGATAAAAATCAATGATGGCGTTTCTCGTTATTTGATATACCCACGAACGTAGTTTATCTTCCTCTTTAAGGTCGGGCAAATGATGATGGATTTTCATAAACACTTCTTGAAGAATATCTTCACAATCTTGATCATTTTTAACACGAGCTCTAATGAACTTTTTTAAAGAGAGTCTGAATTCTTGCCAAACTTCATGGAGACAAAGCTGTTTGATACTAGCACCTCCTTTATTTAAACTTGAGAATTGTTGATTAAAAGGAGCCAAATGACAAGTGAAAACGTTTAAAAAACGCACCTGAAAAAGATAAACATGTACCTTTCAGGTGCGGAATCTGTTTTTTCTGTTTCTGGCCAATCCGTCTTTGCACAATAAGCAAATATTTATTATGGGCGTAAAATGTTTATGAAATACCAGCTGCTTCAGCCAAATATTCGACTAGATGCAACACACGCACAGATTGAGAGAGTTTCTCGCGTTCGACCCCAAGCTTCATCTGGATGAGACAACCTGGGTTGGTCGTAATAATTACGGACGCACCAGTCGCCTTCGTATTCTTCATTTTTTCATCGAGGATGTCCATTGATGCATCATAGTTAATAATATTATAGATTCCTGCTGAACCGCAGCACATGTTTGCTTGCTCCATTTCGATAAAATCAATTCCTGAAACACTTTTTAAAAGATCTATTGGTTCATCAGTCACTTTTTGAACATTGGTCATATGACACGAAGGTTGATATGTTACACGTTCTTCAGGGTTTGCCCGCAGATTAGGCAGTCCGCCGCAAGCGACTAGCACTTGGCTGATATCTCTTGATTTTGCAGTAAACGCAGCAGCTCTCTCAGCCCATTCTTGATCATCAGCGAGCAGATGATCATATTCGTGCAGCATAGCGCCGCATCCTCCGGCATTATTCACAATAAAATCTACGTTCTCTTGTTCAAATGCGGCGATGTTTTGTTTAGCGAGTCGCTTCGCTTCTTCGATTTCACCAGAGTGCGCATGAAGTGCACCGCAGCATGTCTGATTGGGGACTACGATCACATCGCAACCCGCTTCCGCAAGCAGTTGTACAGACAATCTGTTGATACGATGAAAAATGGCATCCATGACGCACCCAGTAAAAAAGGCGACCGTATACTTTTTTTCACCTTTTGCTTTTACTCTGGAAGGAGCTTGTTTGCGCTCTGCAGGTGAAACTGCTTGAGACATTGTCGCTTCGAATTCGCCTAGATGATAAGGCAGCTTCTTCATGATGCCGGATTTGCGCATTGCTTTTTGCAGCCCGCTTTTTTCATAAAGCCAAAATGTATTGCCGATCATATTCATGGCCGTTTTACTTGGGAATACGTTCTGAAACATTGTTTTTCGCAGCAGACGAACAGGAGCTTTAAATTTTTTCCGTTTGACGAGTGCAGTCCGGGCTGATTCAAGAATTGAACCATATTCCACTCCGGTTGGACAAACGGTTTCACAAGCGCGGCATCCTAGGCACAAGTTCAGCGGCTCTTCAAGTATTGATAAATCAGTAATTCTCCCTTCGCCAACCATTTTCACCAGATTAATTCGGCCGCGTGGAGAATGTGTTTCTTTTCTCATCGTCACATATGTCGGGCAGACAGGCAGACAATAACCGCATTGTACACATCTGTTCGTTTTATCATATTGAAATTCTTCCCTCAGTTGTTCAAGCGATTGTTTCATGCTAACTCAACTCCAATTTCTGACCCTGTTCCGGGAAAATTTTTCCTGGGTTCATGATGTTGTTTGGGTCCCATGCGGCTTTAATACGTTTCATCATGTCAAGGCCGATCGACCCTAATTCCATTTCCATAAAAGGAGCCTTCATTGTTCCGATGCCGTGCTCGCCGGAAAGCGTTCCGCCAAGTTCAACTGCTGCTTTAAAAATTTCAGCAACAGCTTGTTCTACGCGGCGCATTTCTTCTTTGTCGTTTTTATCGCAAATAATGTTTGGATGCAGGTTGCCATCACCTGCATGACCGAATACGACGAGGTGGACATTATACTTCTCCCGAATTTCCTGTAATTTTGCGCACATTTGTGGGATTTTGCTTCGGGGCACGGTGGCATCTTCCGAAATTTTGGTTGGTTTGATACGTACGATAGCCGGAGATACCAGTTTTCGGGCTTTCCAGATTTCCGCTTTCTCAGTTTCATTTTGTGGGATGCGGACAGTTCTTGCCCCTACCAGATAACATAGTTCAGCTGCTTGTTTGATCTCTTCTTTTAAAGCGACAGGATGGCCGTCCAGTTCAATGAGAATAATCGCTTCCGCATCAACGGGCAAACCTAAAGGTTCGTAATTTTCCACTGCGACAATAGAGGCTTGATCCATTAACTCCATTTTGGCAGGCAAAATACCTGATGATAAGATTTTTGAAATGGCGCTTCCGGCATCAACCAAACTATCAAATACTGCCATAATGGTTTCTGAAGCAGGAGGCTTTGGAAGGAGGCGCAAAATGGCTTTTGTAATAATGCCTAAGGTGCCTTCTGATCCGACGATGAGTTTGGTTAAATCATAACCGGTTACATTTTTTACGGTGCGTCCTCCAGTTTGAATAATTTCCCCTTCAGGAGTAATAACCTCCAAACCGATCACATAATCTTTCGTTACTCCGTATTTTAATCCTCTTGGTCCTCCTGAGTTCTCGGCTAAATTTCCGCCAATGGTAGATACGTGTGAACTGCTTGGATCTGGGGGATACATTAAACCTTTTTTCTCGGCCGCTTTGTGAATATCCGCTGTTAATACTCCTGGGGATACAACGGCAATTAAGTCTTCTTCATGAATTTCCAGGATATCGTCTAAAACCGATAAATCCAATACCATGCCGCCTTTTACCGGCAGCGGGCCGCCGCTTAATGATGTGGCTTGGCCGCGAGGATAAACAGGAATCTTCTCCCGGTTGGCAAGTTTCACTAGCGATGCCAATTCTTCCACACTCTTTGTTTGAATGACAACATCCGGCAGATATGTTCCGAAGGATCCGTCGAATGAATAGCTGAAACGATCGCTCTCATCAGTGAGTACTTTACCGGTTTTAACTATTGATTTAATCTCTTCAATATGACTCGGTGTAACTACCTTCATATGAATCTCTCACTTCCTATTTCACTAAATTGTATAATCTTTTAAGAAAAGACTTAATTTTTTCGGCATTTTTTAAACGGATGAGACATTGGGTTTTAGCAAGCTCCGGTTTTTCCGCTTCGATGGTAGGCAATATTGTGAAGTTCTTGGTATTAAGCTCATCGTTTTTGTTTTAACTCCACATTAGAAGTGATACGTTTTCAAAAGTTTGAATAATTGTATGATGAAAGTCGATGTCGGCCTTCGCTGAAATATTCCCTATTTCTATTGATCTATTTTTTTAATATTTGATTCATTTGTTCCAATCGTTCAGGTGTGCGGCAGCTGAATGTGCTGCTTGAGGTTCAAAATTTTCTCATTTCATATAAAAATTTAATACTTCGCTCTCAATTCGAATACGCTGCGATTTTGTTGTTTCTTTGGATCCCTCCTGTCTTCTTGAGGAGGGAAAAACACATGCAGCATACTTAAATCCTTACGAATTAGATTCTCTACTTTACACCGAATTGGGCAGCCAGCTCCATTTTTGTTGGCAGCTTGGAGCAAGGGGAATTTCCCATTTCCATTTGGTTTAATAATTCACAAGAATCATTTGCGAAACTTTTTCTTTTTTGGCAGTTGGCACTCCTTTCTTTTACTGCTTTAATAAAATAGGGAAAAATTTGTATAACAAATTTAATTCAAATTTATAAGTGTTTTTTGGAATTGATGATTTGAAATACTTTATTTTACAATTATAATAAACAAAAAAAAGAAAAAAAACAAGGCGGGCAGTGGAATTTGTATTACGAATTTGTATTACAAAAAATTGTTATTGACATTACTTTTCAACACTGTAAAAGGAAAGGTTTTTAAATTAATTGAAATGTAAACACTTACATTCCGTGAGGTTTTTTTGCCTTCATCTTGTAAAAGTGGGTTGAATCTTAATTGCAAATAAATGAAAGCAACGCGGTGCTGTCTGAAAAGCTCATTTTAGTGTCACATGTTTCCAAATAAAAAACCAAAGAATGTTGATTTAACAGCTTTGGTCTTACTTTTTTCATGCTGAAAACTATTTTTCGGATTCATCTTAATCCGTATAACTTGTAATTTAAATGAAATTGACGGAGAAGGTGCATGATTTCTGACATAGTATCTTTGGGGAAACGAACGACACTTTAAAAAGCTACTAAGTGAATTGTACTTTTTCTTATTGTGAAAAAGGATATATTTGGAATTTAACAGTTCAAAATATGGCTAAGAAAAACAAACAGAATGTTTATGAAAAAAGGAAATTATTGCGAGATCGGAATGGGCGTGAAATACCGTATTTATAATTATCCCGTTAAACTCTGTTATAGGCATGTATTCATTTGGCATAAATCTAATAAACACCCCCATGATTAAATCATGCATTTAATAAAATCTCAGCAAAACTTTCTTTATTAGCCTCTAAGCAAATCTCACAGATTGACTCTCCATAGCTATAAAATGAGCTTGGACAGTCCCGATTACTTAAACTATACTGGAAGTGACCATTATGCAAAAAATGAATGTGTTGCAAAAACATTTTTTTCAAATTCTGTTTTCAGGCTGCCGTGTGAGCAAATCAAAAAGAGTTCCTATTCAAAGCGGGGGAGAATGCAAATGGCAGAAGAAATGGAAATCATTGATAAGATCATTTCAGAGATTCATTCTGGCCGGTATGAAGCCAATGATAAATTGCCATCCGAAAATGAACTTGCTGACTATTTTAACGTTCCGAGAATGACAATCCGCAAAGTATATGAAAGACTTCAAGAAATGGGCTACATTTATTCAAAACAAGGAAAGGGCAGCTATGTAAAAGATCGGCATATGCAAATTCCACTTGTTCTTTCCGGGAATGAAAGCTTCAGCAGGAAAATGATTAGACTTGGATATCAATTCCAATCGGAAAACATTTTTTGCGAAGAAATCGGCTATAATAAAGCAATCTATCATTCTCTCGGTGTTGCGGAAACGGATAGAGTATTTAAAATTGGCAGGCTGCGTATTGTAAATAATCGACCAATTGCCTTGCATATATCCTATGTGGCAAAATCCGTATTTGATGACATTGATTTGTACGGCAAGGAAATTACGTCCATGTTTGAATATTATCATAAGAAAGGATTTACTGAATTTGAATCAAAGTCCAGTATTTTAAAAGTTTTATTTCCGACTAAATTCCAATGGGAAATTCTTGAATGCACCAGCTTAATCCCGCTTTTAGTGTTGGAAACGGGGTGCATCGATAAAAAAACTGGAACTGTTTTAGAACATACAGAAATTTTTTATCGGAGTGATTGTTTTAACTTTGTTATTTGAAAAACTTTTTTTAATGGAGAGATTCTGTCAAGGAATCTCTCTTTTTTTTGTATCTTTAACAAAGTCTTAAAGAAGCATTTGCGAAAAATTAATATAATTAACTGTTTTTTTAATTTTTTCCACTTGGCAACAAGATATGCTTAAATCAACGAAAACAAAAAATCAATATGGAGCATTCCTGTAATGAAGAATTTTCGTTGCCTTCTTCTGTTGGAGGGATAAAGTCTATCGGCTCTAAAAAATGGATGTTGAAATATTTTCAGGGGATTTTAGAGACAGATTAAAATGCAGTTTGTATATTTTGAAAGGGGAAACCAAAAAAAACGTAGGTTCATCAAAGTATGATGGGATTCGTTATGAACAGCTTTGCGTTTCATCGCAAGAGACGGTCAAAAAGACACTTATTCAGGAGTTATGGTAAGAACGAATGTGATTAGATAAGCCTTTGAATTCTAAGTTGTTATCCAACAATATACTTTGCACCGATGCTTGAAGGGTTTTTCAATTTATGAAAAAGATTAGAAGATGGCCGTTTTAATCAATCCGTACAAAACGTGTCAAAAGGATTTACTGTATTATTATTTTGGTTTTAAGATGATCCAATCGTGTGGCAGCGAAAGATACGGGTACATAAATGATAGCAATGGTTGGTTGATAGCTGTCAGATTGCGGCAAATACCGTTACTGATAAGCTTCGATTAACCAATTGGAAAAATTAACAAGAAAAAATTTCTGTGACTATGGTTTTCTTTATTTGAACAAATGACCGCTGATTACTTGGAGGATTTTTTTGTAAATGCATGTCAAAAATAGTTTACAAAATGTTAAAAATAAATTACAATGAATTGTGAGGGGGAGATAAATCAAAATATGAAAAAAAACGGACAATTACATAACAAATTATCCATTCTGAGAGCGGAAAAAAAGTGGACTCAACAAGATTTAGCTAATAAAGTTGGCGTTTCGAGACAAACCATTGCTTCCATTGAAGCCAATCGTTATAATCCGTCTCTGATTTTAGCGTTTGAAATTTCCGCTGTTTTTGGTAAAGAGATACAGGAAGTTTTTCAATATAAATTAATTGAAAAGGGGAAAGAGTTATGATGAATATTGTCGGTATTGGTTTATCTTTTATTGGTCTTGCGGCGGCCATCTTTTCAGGGTATTTCATCAAAAAGGAAGGGGGAGATGAGAGAGGAAACCAAATTTTGGGCTTTGCGGGGATGACTGTTTATTTGGCTTTTTTGTTGGGGTATTTGATCATTTTTCTAATTAACATGACAGTGCCATTAAATGGAGAACAATTTCATTTTGCTTTAACTTGTTTATTTGCCTTGGTTGTCGTCTCTTATTCCGCCACGATCATGATCTTAAAAAGGCAATATTAGTTTATCGAATACTTGAAAAAAGGACGGTAAAGAAGTCCTTTTTATTTTTTTACTGTTTCCACACTTTTTTATGAACAAAGCTATTTTTAAAGAAGGAACCCGAAAAAATTTTTTGGGGCGCCTTCTTCAATTTTTACAATACAATCGTCATTTTTTTGATTTTAAAAAATAGTATAGGAACCAAACAGCGTGGTTTTGCTCATCCGCTGCTGCTCTGCGAAATACTTCTTTCATGTACGGATCAGTGGTTTTATCTGAAATTTTCAAATAAAAATCAACTGTTCGCTGCTCATCTTGCAGGGCAAATTCTAATCCATTTACATAAACATTCGGACATTCTTCTATAATTTTTGGATGAGGTTGTTTTCCGGCCAGGCTTAAATAAATTTGGGAAAATTGCTGAAAGTGCTTTATTTCATCCTGTCTGATTTCAAGTATTTGATTTCGTTCCTTCTCTTTTGAAGCTAAATTCGCTAACTTGGTATAACAATTTATGGCGCTGTACTCTCCATTAATTGCCCTTTCAAGATCCTTCCTCATTTTTTCATTTCTGGACAACGGATTGTATGGATGTAAATACAAATCCATTTGCTTAAACCTCCCAGTACGTACTCTTATATTTTATTCAAAAGGAAAGTACTGGGTGCATATCCTTAAAACCACTTAACCGCTCACAAGCTGAGGGAATATTAAAAGCCGGTAATTTGAATAGTCCAAAGGAATTTAGGAAAATTTTAAAAATCAATAATGACCCTTCTCTTCTCAATTCATAACTTAAGGTTGTGCATTCATTATATTTATCCATAAATTATTTCAATGGCTTCCTAAGGGGATAGGTATGTACAATTTTGCTTCTTATTATTTATTTGACTCGTAAAAACAAGAGGAGCCGGCGATTGGCTCCTGTTAGGATTTGTTCTTTTGTTTCTTCTTCTTTTGTTCATCCGCCGTGAAAGCTGATTCTGTTTCGTGATCTTTTTGAAGTTGTTCAATGCTTGAGTTTCGAGTTGCTTTTTTCCCCATCGTTTCACCGCCTTTTTCATTTCAGAAATTATCTACTAAATATTGTTTGTCAACTTGTTGGAAACCATTCAGGATGAAATAAAAGAATGGGGAACCAATGATGATTTTTGATGGAGTCTAAAGAAGCGGACATAAATATCGGTTCTATATCCGGAGACATAAGTTTGCTGAACTGAGACTCGTCTTTTTTACACAAACATTAGGACTTGACCGATTTTTTGCTTTTAAAAAAGGTGGGGGAAATATATTAAGGAGGAAACGGGTTTAATCCGTTTTTCTTTTTTTACAGCTCTTTCCTCACATAATTTTTATTCTTTTGAAAGCAGTTCATCACTGAATAATAAAGGGAAATGTGGACATGATATTTTGTGACAAAAACAATAGTGGCATTTTTAAGGAGGATTATAATGGGAATTTTAAGCGGAAATCCGAAAGATGAACCGATGCATTATGGAGAAGTATTTGGAATTTGGTCATATCTTCTTGGAACAAAAGCAATGATTGCCGGCTATCAAACCTTGATTAACCATATTGGAGATCAAGACTTATTTAAGCTGATTGAAGAATCAATTGAATTATGTCATCAGCAAATGAATCAAGTGGAAGAATTACTTAAAATGAATGGAGTTGGCCTCCCGCCGGCACCGCCTGAGAGACCAAAGGCATGTTTAGACGATATACCGGTGGGCGCCCGTTTTCAAGATCCGGAAATTGCTTCCATAGCCTCTAAAGATATTGCAGCAAGTTTAGTTGTTTGCAGCCAAATAATCGGACAATCGGTTCGTGAAGATATCGCAATGATGTTTGGCCAATTCCATACTCAAAAGGCAGCCATTGGAGGAAAATTTTTGCGCCTCTTAAAAGAAAAAGGTTGGTTGGTTCCACCGCCATTGCATAAAAACCGTTCTGAAGATTGCTAATAATACCGGTTTTCAAGGCAAGGACAAATCGCAACATTTTTGTTCTTCTTTTTTGTTTGACAAGCATCCTCTTTTTGGAAAAATGATATATCACTCCTAAAAAATGAATTTGCCATAACATGCATAAAAAAGCAATCAAAATGATTTGCAACAGGGGTTTTTCTCATTATATTTAAAGGACAATTGCAAGATTTTGATTCAATTTTCAAGGCAAGAACTGAAAAAAATTATAAATTTTTTATGGTTTGTATAACTAAAACCTTGGGCATCCGATGGGGATGATTGCTTTGTGGTAGATATGATGATTCTTTCAATCAAACTAAAAAGATCGTCAACGAATTGTCGACCGTCTTTTTAGTCATTGATATTGTTTCTCGCAACCATTCATACTGATTAGATAAGCCCGCCAAGAAGAGATTGGATAATGTTAAGAATAGTGTCAATAAGTTGCATAGTTTTTCACCTCCTAACGGTTTTTTATTTCTTGTTACAATTTTATTATATAAAATATATGGATAAATTCTACAAAAAGTATCCATTTTTTACAATTTTAACACTTTTTTACCTAAATTTCATATATATTTAAGCAGCTTAACAATATTTTCTCTTGTCCTTTAAACAAATAAGAATCAAAGACATTTTTTATCGAAATATCTACCATTCTTATTAGATGTTTTACTAGGACCAAAAATAAGAGATACATATTGGATCAGATTTTAAAAAACATGTAATAAGAATTAACTTCTTAAACGAAAACTTGAAAAAATCTGAAAAGAAGTCTTTTTTATTTTTGCCGTCAACACTATTTATTTAGATAGTCATTATGAAGAAAGGTGCCCAAAATATTCTTTTTGGACACCCCGTCAATTTTAAAATACAATTTGTTTATTATTGGATTTTAAAAAATAGTATAGGAACCAACAGATAGTTTTGCTCATCATCATGTTTTGCCCGGTTCAGCCTAAAAATTTGTCAGCGGCCTTTTCCTTTTTTATTAATTTTAACATCGTATTTGTGTTTTTTTGAAATTCATATGGTACTTTTATTTCTTCAGCAAACCATCCTAAATCATTTATGTCCTGAATCAGTTGATCCATATAGTGATATCTTTTGCATGCCAAATTGGTTGTTGGAAACATTCTTATTTCCGTTCTGGTTACACGCATAAATTCTTTTATTGTCTGCAAATGGAAATCATAATCCAATTGCTCTTCATAAAGAAATAAAAAATTGGCTGAAAGCGTCATATCGAATTGCTGATCAGCAAAAGGCAATGAGGGCAAAACTGCAGGAACATAGCGGCTTTTGTTCTTTTTCATGTCTGCAATGCATTCCGTTAATGCTTTAGTTCTTGCCTGCTCCAATTCTTCAACGGATTTGAAATAATCCCATAGGAAATTCTGTTGAATTTCGGATTTTTTCATATTCTGCATAGTGACAGCAATATCTTGTATTCCTTTTTCCTCCAATTGGTCAATCGGAAAAGAATAAGCAATATCACATGCTGTAACATTTAATCCGAGTTGGTTGGATGCGGCCGTAAACGAGCACGCACCTGCTGGGCAATCAAGAACTTTTTGGCCCACTAATTCCTCTTCGGCAAGGTCAAACATTCGCATGTATTCATCCCGAATTCTGCCGATAAAGACAATGTGATTTAAATCCCATTTGTTTTTTGTTTTCACTTTGCTCATCTCTGCTCACCTTTCCTCATACTAATCTAAACTACATGATAAATATATCAAAAAAAGCCAAACAATGGAACTGCCTTGCCCCCTGCCGGAACTTTAGGCGAATATCTTATTTATTGAATGAAAATCTAGGGGGAAATTGACATGATTCAGATGTATCCTTATTACGGCAGCGAAACAAAGTGTCTACAAATTCCTATCGCTTTTCTGCTGCAGCATCAAAAACGGCAGCCCGGCTCAGAGTATTTGATGAAACCTTTGCCGATATTCGATAATCCTTATTATAAGACGATTTAACGTATGATCCATTGTTCTTAAAAGTATTATTAATAGCCAAAAAATTTGCGGATAAGGGTTCATTCAATTGAGCAACAATCATCAACTGAAAAAACTTATAGGCCGTAAGCTTTTTAACGTATTTATCAATACAATCCAAAATACTTGACAATTTCATTAATGTATAATGTAAAACGAATGCTATTTTCCAATTTATCAAATCCTTGCTATCAAAATGTAAAATTTTATTTGAAAATTGTGAAGGCTAAATATATAATGAATACAGAATGTGTTATTTTTTATAAATTATGTAAATAAATTTAAAAATTTCATAAAAGGTAGACATATGTGGAAAGCAAAATAATTAAATTATATAAATGTAGCATACTTTTATATTTTTTCACAGAATAATTTTTTTCAGATCGTTAACTCTCGAAAAAATAGTCGTAAAATTGCGTGGTTGGTATTTGGTTAATTTCTTTATGTTTTTTTATATCTATTTCTCCTACGATCACCAATATCGTTGCATTAGTTTTTCAGGAATATGATCTGAAATTTTCGGAAAAATTCAACATTTTAATATTAGTTATTTTATTGTTGCTAGGAACTGTTCAAATAGTGGCAACTATTTTTACAAGTTTTTATATATTACATATCACAAGTATTCTGTTTGGTGGAAAAAGTACAGCAAGACAGTTTTTCCGGAATTATATACTCGCCATGATACCTTTAGGAATAAAATTCATTATATTAACATTATTTGCTGTTACGATTGGAAGTGATTTTTCTTTTTCCTATATAAATTCTCTTAATAAATCTAGTTTTTCTTTGTTAACTAACCTTTTGATAGATCCATTTTTTTGGTGGTCAAGCATTTTGGGATGTATTGCCTTAAAAGAATCACATAAATTGTCTTATATAATTGCGGCTATTATTGGTGGGGCGGGTTTAATCACAGCCGGAATGGTTCAAACTGCAACTTAGCTAAGAAAAAAGGAAAAGAGTATGCAGCAAAATGGTAAACAAAGATAAAAGGTAATTCAGGTGATGGCGAAATAATTTTTGCCATCACCCTAGATTGTAAACTCAGGGGGCAGTATGTTAAAGTCTAATCTTTTTTACTCGAATTTCAAATTAAATTTTAGACGCTATGTCAATAGATTTCTTTTTTTCTTTCCGTTTGGGGAAAAATTGTTGAATCAAAAAATTTTACTAGTTTTATTTGTTTTCATTTTTGGAGTATACAATTTTATCCTATATCATTTAGTAGAACTGATCATTCCTTATTTTTCTCAAGCAGCTGTTTTGTTAGTCAATTTGCTAGTATTATGGAATTTAATCAACAATCTTCGTTCTTCTCACGATATTTTGCAAAGGTTTGTCTATCCGGAAGATTTTCTCTTACTATACTCCGTTAAAACAGATCCAAAAGATATATTATTGGTAAGATTTTTTACGCAAATCATTTTCAAGTCACTGTTTTCGACTCTTTTCTTTTTATATCCAATCCTGTTCTACGTTTTAAATTTTGCAGAAGAATCAATAACTTCTAGGCTATTGTTATTTGTATCTTTTCCATTTTATGTTCTTTTTTTAATTGGGGTCATCAGTTTTTATTCTTCAGGATTATACATAATATATTCAAAGTTTTTGCATGTTGTTTTTCAGTCAGCTGTGAAAAGTGTACTTTCTTTCGTTTTTGTTATGCTTTTATCATTTCTGTCTACGATTGTATTTGGCTGGTTAGGCTTCAGCTACTTTTATGAGGAAAACTTTATAGAATCAATCATTCATTCTATTTCCAGATTCAATCTTGATGTGATTTTGACTGGTTATGTGCTGCCTACTAATTGGTTATTTAATACACTAATGGAAGTAGAATACTTTCTCTATTATCAACCGTTGTTGTTAATTATTGGAATCATTCTAATTTATATTTCGTATCTTATTGTAAATAAATATTTAGACGTAAAAGATATGTCGCAGCTTTCCAATGAAAAAGCAAATGTCAACATAATAAAAAACAGATCTTTTCATAACTTTATTGATAGAAAACTAAAAAAGCTTTTATCAAGGAAAGTTTTGGCGGTTATGAAAAAAGATTTCATCGCTTTCACTCGAGCGAATTTTTTAATAAAAAAGAGGTTTTATTTATCTATCTATATGCTGGCTTCCGAAATCGGAATATTGTTCGGGTTAGGAATGATGCAAAATTGGTTTGAATTCCCGGCTCTTTTCGTAATATATCCGATCATCTTTGCAGTTTCGTTAAATGTCTCGTTTTTAGGAGACGGATTATTAGGGATTACATCAGCTGATGCTGAAAGGGAGAACTTGCTTTTATATAAAGGGTCAGGCTCTTCTTTGAACCAGTTAGTCGTAAGCAAGGCGATTTTACATGTTATTCCTATTTTGATTGTCATGAACGTTTTATTTATATGTGTTGTCTCGTTATTTCATCTGAAACTAAGTACTGTCATTATGATATTTGTCCTTGTAAATACTACCGCTATTATCATCAGCAGTGCTCAAATTATTGGAACGTTTTTGTATCCGCGTCTGGATTGGGAACATATTGAAGATGTTGGCTCTTCCGTTAAAGCTTCTGTTTTTGAACACACGATTCTTGGAATTGTTTTAATATTAAATTTAGAAATATATGGACTGTTAGGGGTTCTTTACTGGAAAAACTACATCAGCAGCATTCTTTTTAATGTGTTGGCAATCTTAGGTTCTTTCTTGCTGCTCATAAGCTTTTTTATATTCTTTTACTTTTGGATTAAACGAGTCGGTACTTCTCATTGGGAGATGAGCAGATGATTATTAAAAATGTTTCAAAAAGGTATAAGGAGTATGATGTATTAAAATCAATTAATATTACATTAAAAAGAGGAGAAATATATGGATTATTAGGGCCAAACGGTGCTGGGAAGTCCACTTTGCTTAAATGTATAATCGGATTGGTCACTCCAGACTCTGGAAAAATATTTATTGACGGTAAGACAATTGATGATGATCGATCCGAATTTTTACAATACATAGGTTATGTGCCGGACACACCTTTTATTTATAATTATCTTACTCCAAAGGAATATTTAGATTTTATAGCTGATCTGCAGCAAGTACCCGATTCGCAAAAAACTGACCGTATTCAAATGTTGTTAAAAAATTTTTCACTAAAAGATAAGGAAAATGAAATGATTTCAACTCTTTCCTTTGGTATGAAGCATAAGCTGTCTGTTGCCGGTGCTATCATTCATGAACCGGATGTGCTTTTACTAGATGAGCCGCTAAGCTCATTTGATCCTCCGACAACAATGTTTATGAAAAAGTTTTTAAGGGAATACGCAGATAGTGGAAAAATTATTTTCATGTCTACTCATTTAGTGCATGTTGCTCAAAATCTATGCGATCGTGTAGGAGTTTTAATCAATGGGGAAATATTAAAGGAATACACGAACATGAAAAACATAATAAATTTCGAAAATATGATTATTAACGATATGGAAGAGATTGGTTAAATAAAAAACGTTCTACTGCGAAATAAGCGGGTTTTATCAGTGGCGTTTATAATATACGTGATTGGAATTATCATGGGTACTTTTTTTAGCAATATCTTACCTGTAGAAAGACAGGAACCAAATGTTGGCCGTACTATATTTGATTATTTTATACATAACGTACTTGCGGATGTTTTCATAAGCTTTACTATATTTACGTTTGGAATTTTTACTGCTGCTTTATTACTAGTCAATCGTTTTTTAGTTGGTGTATCTATCATGCACAGTCTTCAACATGGGAACGATCTAATTTATATTTTAACAGCCCTAGTTCCACATGGTATATTTGAGATTCCTGCTATGATTGTTGCGGGTTCTATTGGGTTTAAACTGATTGATGCGGTCATTGCCAAAATGAGGGGAGAATCAAATTCTGTTTTTTTAAAGGACATCTTTACATTCTTTTTTCTATTGATCATTTTGACATTTATCGCTGCAGTTGTAGAGGCTAAAATCACTCCATATTTAATGGCCCAACTTTCATGAGGAGGTGTAAAGCATATGCTATGGGAAAAACTAAACTTAGAAAAATTACTGAATGATTCGAATAATGGGTCAGATGATGAAGAAAATGAAAAAAGCACATGGTTTATACCTGTTTTTTACGTTTCCATATTATTAGCTTTATGTATAGCATTTATTGAGATAAAACTCATTTTAATCACTCTGTTTGCTCCAGCCATTATTTTCATAATGTGGAAGCCGCCGTTTAAAACTAAAAAAAGGCTCTTTCGAATTATATCATTCATATATCTTTTATTTCTAACTATTGTTACGATATGGTGGTTCCAAGGTTGAATTTCTAACGAAAGTTGTAAAGACTGTATCTTATGACGCTCACAAATTTTCATTTCATCTAATATATTGAAGTCTAATTCGCGATTTTGATAGAAATATACATTTCTGACAGTTTTCGCCGCAGCCATAATGTAAAAGACAATAAAGGTCGATTCAAGCACAAACAGCACCGTTTATGAGATTGGAACAACAGAAGAAGAGGAAAGCATAGTAAATAACGGCCAAGCTTTTATGAGGCGCTTGAAAAGGGGAGATTCTGTTACATGAATTTATTATTACAGCCCAAGCAATATTTCTGAAAACAAAAGCCAGCCAAATCAATAGTAGGCCTGATTATCCTGCTTTTATTTGTATCTACTGCTTTTTTGAGCCTATTCATCTTAGATATACTATCGGATGAAGTATACGATCTTGACAAACAACTGGCAACTTTTGTTTTTATTAAGAAGCAATGGCCTATATTCCTGAAAAACCTCTTGTTTATTATGCATTAACTGGATTTGAAAATAAGGAGCTTATTCTTTCACTTTGAAGGATCAGAAAAGAAAAAAGAGCTGCATATGAAGAGAAATTCCAAGAGCTTTGTGAACGGTTTGATCTGACACATGCTTTGCAAAAGCCAGTCAAACATTACTCTCTAGGTATGAAATATAAACTATTCCTTATTAGTATGTTAGCAAGATCACCTGAGTTGATTATTTTGGATGAACCTTTTACTTCATTAGACAAGGCCTCACAAAAGCAGTCAATCATGATGCTGAAAGAAACGTACAAGGAACAATGCATTTTATTTACAAGTCACCAAGATATATTTATGCTGAATTAGGCAGCCGATATTTCTGTTTGAAAACAGACAACTAAAGGAGATGAACCTCATATGAAAACTTATTCTCTCATTATGATCGCAATCAGTTTAGTTATGATTTTGGCAGTATTTGTGCTGAAAATAACAGCATTGCTTGTCGGAAAAATTCTTCTAGCCGTTGCTGCTGCTTTTTTGGTCTCCTCACTGATTCGTTTAATAAGTCTCAAAAAATAAAACCTGTCCGACAGACAGCATTTCGGAAATTCGTACAGAAACAGGTGAAGTTTTTTGAAGGTACTGGATTGCCTCCCGGATTCAATAGCTGAAATCTTACAGAACTAAAGCAGATGGCAGCATCAAGGAAAAGAAATTGTTCGTTAAATAATCAAACAGAGGGGAAGACAGGAAAACATTTTTGTTTTAAAATAGAAAAACCAGTTATATAATGAAGAAAAGATTTAAAAGGGGCGTGTACTGATGAAAAAAATCGTTGCCCTGACCATTTTTATTTTTGTGAGTATTACCTGTTTATCTCTTTCCAGCGATCGTTCCATTCATAACATAAGTGCCGTTCACGAGATTAGCACCATTGACCATTTTGCGGATAATTTTGTTCCGATTGATGGTTCGGATATAGCAAAAGATTCTTGGCTTGATGTGGCCAGCTATATTTTCATTGCGTTAAGCCTCACTTATTTCTGTTATCGCTATGTGCAATCTGTCAAAAGACGGATTATGCTGAATCCTGTGTTTTACGAATCGAATTATGTGGTCTCACCTTTTTGAATTGATCATAAACTATCATTCAAAGGAGGATGGCCATGATGTGGATTCGTTTTATTTTAACAGCATTTTTTTCCATTACGGCTCTTACTTTATTTTCTTATCAAGGATTTGAAATTTTCAACGCGTTTATGGACTTTTTTAGAAAAGATTCATAGCCAGAGGCGAAAGTTCAGTCCTTGAAAATTATAGGTAATCGGGAAATAGTGGAAGGAGGGTTAAAAAAGACCCTCCACTTTTGCTTTCACCAGTGTGGAAAAGTCTGCAATGTAGACTTCTTCCTCAAACCAAGAGATGGAGTTACAGACTGAACCGATAATCGTCCTCATTCCTCTTCATACTTAAAATTTGAGAGATCATGAACATTATACCTTTTCATCATCGTATCTCTTTTAAGAGATTGGCTTTAAACCACTAGCTGCCCCTAATACCATTGTTCTTCTCAAGCCTTTTGATTCACCATCTAAGATCAGCCACAGAGGCTCCCATTCGAAACATAATTGTTTAAAAATATTTCATTAATCAATTATCATTGTTTTATATTATCATAAATTAAAAAAAATCCCTGTCAGAGAATAGATAATGACAGTTGAAAATAAGATTGTCATATGAAGCAGGGAATAAATAAACATTGATTTTGCCCATTTCTCTGAATCCATCTTTTTATAGCCGAAAATGCTTAACATAAGCCACAGAACACTTAAAAGAAGGGCTACTAACACAAGACCGAGGCTTAAAGATCCAAAAAGAAAGCTTACAACAATTAAAATAATTAAATAAATATTCGTTTGTATATATGTTCTTTTAACACCTTTGACTACTGGAAGCATAGGAACCTTCGCCGCCTTATACTCATCGTGCTTGCGAATAGCTATTGCATAGAAGTGAGGCATTTGCCATATAATTAAAATCACAAACAGACCAAGAATGGCTGGATGTGTGATGTCTGGATAAATAGCAGACCATCCTATAAGAGGCGGCATGGCTCCAGAAATACTTCCAACCTCCGTATTATAAATTGTTCTTCTCTTACTCCACATCGTATACGGGACAATATAAAAAAACAAACCTAGAAATCCTAAGAATGCTGCTAGGGGAGTTGTTAATGCAAGCGCTGCTATTCCGAAGATAGACATGGAGATGCCAAGCCATAATACGGTTTTGGGCTTTATTTCTCCTGTTACAGTTGGTCTGTTTTTCGTTCTCTCCATGATCGAATCTATATCTCGATCATATAAGTTATTAAAAGCTCCCGCCGCCCCCATTACGAAAATCGAACCGATCAAAGCAAATAGTATTTCCGGAATTTTCTCATGAAGACGGATTTGATATGTATACATTGCCAATGTCAACCCAGCAAACATCGGAATCAGGTTTGATTGAATAATCCCTATTTTAATAGTTTGCGCCAAAATTTTTCCCAAGGTCTGTTTCTGTATTGCAAAGTTTTCTTCCCTCCGCATTAATACCTTTTCCCCTTTTACTAGATTGCGTTAATTTAGAAATGACATAGTGGATGGTTACTTATAATTAAAAATTTAATTTGCATACTGATTAGAATTTATATACTATTTGGTATGTTAATTCTATATGGTTTGATTGTCAAGAGAGAAGGAGGGAAAAAATGGTCAGACGAAGATTAACCCAAGAGGAGCGAAAAAAAGAAACGCGGCAATTACTTTTAGAATCAGCTGTTGAGATCTTTGCTCAATTAGGCTTTCACGGCGCTTCTGTTGATAAAATTGCGGAACATGCCGGATTTACCAAAGGGGCGGTTTATGCACATTTTCATTCCAAAGAAGAGCTCTTTCTAGCGATATTGGAACAACAAATGCAATTGCATGTGGACAACATCCTTCAAATAATAGAACAACAGCAATCACTTTCACATTTTATCGAAACAATAGATGAATATTTCCTTACAGTTAGTCAGAAAAATCGAACATGGAGCATGCTTCACATGGAATTTTTTCTTTATGCGATGCGTGAAGAATCGGTGCGCCATAAATGGTCTAACATGATAACGGAATCGGTAAAACAAATTTCCGAGGCGATTGAAAAATTGAAATCGAAAGAGAATCATGAGTCTTCTCTATCTGCGGATGAAATGGCATGGACAATTCTTTCGTTAGAAAATGGTTTAGCTATATTTTATTATATTAGCGAAGATCGTGTGCCCCTTCATTTATATGGAAAAGCACTTCAAAATATGCTCCTCTCCCCCATGCTAGAAAAATAAGAAAATACTAGTCGAAACAGATTGAAAAATAGTTATAAATTTTTGGACGCAATTTAAACTTTATTCGAGATGGGAAGTATGAGAAAAAAGAATAAGCGTTTTTTAGTTCATCAGCCGATACTCAGTTATTGCAAATATAGTTGTAAAAAGTACATTTTCATGCCATTATCCGATTTATGACGTTGTGAACATTCGTTTAACGGGTTGAGATTTTCAACGCGTAATCCGAATACCCAAAATGATCAAGCCAGTTTGGCTAGATTGAGAAAGCCCGACTGGCCTTTTTTCTGCTCATCATTAAATGCAGACGATTATTCATATGGCTAGTAGCTGAATTGATCTGTTACATCATATTCATAATTTATCGTCGCACGGACATTTGTCATTGTCGACTTGCCCGTTGCTTTGGCGTTATATTTGAAACTCCATTTTTGAGCAACCAGTAATTGATCCTGCAATGAAATCGGATAATGTCCGCTTGTCGCGCTGGAAACAGTGGAAGTATACCAAATCCCTGTCTGTTCCGGCATAATTTTGTGAAGTACATTTCCTTGAGTTGGCGATTGGGTGCTGGATGTGGTGATTGATTTAACAAATGCTCGTTTTGGGATTGTCAAATTATTTGTTAAATCCATTGTAATGACAGAGGAGTCGACACCTTGGGGATTTAAATAAATGTTTCCATTATTAACAGCCGTTCCTGAAAATGGAAATGTTCCGCTTCCCGATTTTATTCGATCCAAAATTGATACGGTAAAATACATATCCCCCGCATAGTTCCCGCGGCTGACTCTTATATAAAAAGTTTGGGAATTTGCGGCTGCATCGGCTTTTGCGAAAATAAAAGGAGTCAATGAATCAGGATCCACGACATTCGTTCCTCTATCAATAGGTTCTTTACTGCTGTTAAATAGTTCAATTTTCATGCCTTCGTACTCATTTCGATAGGAGCTTCTGACATAAATTCTTTCGCCGGCATTTGCCGTGAACTTGTAATAGGCTTCTTCTTCGCCTTCAGGCAAAATAGTAGTTCCCATATTGCTGTATTTCCAATATCCCGCGTAATAAGCAGTTTCAAAGCTGTTATTACCAGTGATGGTGCTTGCTGCAAATGATGGTGAACTAATTGAGAAAATCACAAGGACTAATAAAATGATTCGTAGCAACGGTTTTATTAACATATAATCCCTCCTATAGTATTAATTAACTATTATTTTATCTAAAAATCTCATAATTGTAAAATAATTCTTTAAATGTAAATAAAACTTTAGGATTATCTTATATTTCCTTCTATTAATGCCGATATATATAATAAATGGAAATATAGGGGGCGATTGAAATGAATATCCATTCTATCCGTACATCCATTACGGCGTATTCCAGCTATCAGACGAACAAAACAGGAAAAAAGGCGGAAGAAAAAGATGAAACGATTATTCAAAGCAAAAATGATTGGGTGAGTGATCTGGATAGAAAAATTCAATTATTAGATGAGCATTACAGAAAAGTTACAGAACAAAATAAACGTTTTAAAGATCCTGTACAACATATTAATGATAAATATATAAATCGGAATTCTCCATATTTTAGACACGACATGACTGAATTGGAGAGAAAAATTGCTCATCGTAACGAGATATCTTGGCTATTTAACGGTCTTGCCGGAAGTTATGATTTGAGAGATGCTGTTTTGCGCGATCAGCCCCTTATCCAGGGTGATGTGGAAGTGGCAGAGCGAAAAGCGTATAATCGCCAAAAAGTGAATGAACAGATAAAACAACTGTTTGAAAAATATCAAATCAATGTTCCGGATGGAGTGAAATTGACATTTACGATCGATCCCAACACTTACAAGTTGACCGTAAGCGGAACTGATGATACAGAGCTTATCAGATTAATAGAAGAGGCGCTGAATTCAGCCAATAATGCGAAAGAATTGTTTATCCATATCATAAAAAGCCGTTCCCATGATAATACGCAATTTACTCCTGAAAAGTATGACAAATACAACTTGGTTCGCGTTATAAAAAATGCAACAGGATATAATTTGAAGGACTTGGCCGTTGTCGACGGAAAGTTTGTTACGGAAGATGGGACCGATATTTTTGAACTTTACAAACGATCGCTTCGGCAAAATCCATATGTAACCGAGGAAGATTATCGAGTGTTGACGGCCCATTACGGCCCGCAGCTTTATGACTTGGCTAAAAACGGCTTCGACTCAATTCCGGACTTAATTTTATCCATCAGCTACGAAAACGGTTCTTTATATGACATCGGCCAGAAAGAAAATTACGGAACGGGAAAAACGGATTGGATTGATGAACTAAAAGCTGGCAAGCTGAAATAAATCAATAATAAGCAAATGGCAAGTTTCAAAACATGTTAAAAGAGCTTTGTAAAAAATTGTACTCTCCCTTTACGATCGACAGGTGCAAAAAATCTGTTGATCCTAAGGGAGCTTTTTTATGTCAAAACAATCTAACTGCTGACTGTTTTCCATGTCTATCAAAGCGGAAAGTACTTCATGAAAGAAATTTGTTTGAAATATTCGCTAAAAGAGTGGAGGAAGAAAGCCGTCCGAAACGCAGGGCCCAGCCCTGTTAGTATACATAAGCGGAAAAAGAACGCTCAAACCCCAAAATTCATCTTGGGTTTCCATGCATGGGAATTGCGGGAATGAGGGGTTCAGAAAGATGTTGACAAGGTTTTTCTAATTTACCATAGGAATGCTCAACCTCAAGCCCTGCTCCCTATCTTGAGGACAGAGCGGATGAAGCAGCATATGAAAAAGCTTAAAATCGCACTTGAAATAAGAAGAAATATCGTTTTAGATGCATTCGGTAAGTTAGAGGGGGCAACTATATCCAAACCGAAAGGAGGGTTAAATGCTTGGATTAAGCTTCCTGCTGTTATTCAACCAATAAAATTGCAAGAAAAAGCGAGAAAAAACAAAATCTCTTATTTGCCCGGAAGCGCCTGCTTTCTTCACGAACCAAATGCACATTATATTCGGCTCAGTTATTCTTATTTGAGTGAGCATGATTTACAAAAAGGCCGAAAAAATTCGTCAAAATCATTCAAGAAATGTTAAATGAGTGAAGGTCTTTTCTCCTCCCAGCGAGAGGAGAGAGGGCTTTTTTTGTGACAACAAAGGGTTTTAAGAGTTGAAAAAAAAGTCGGAAAATTGCCTAATAAAATTTTGACAAAGGAAACTTTTGTGAGTATGATAAAAATATCAAAAATTTGCATTAGGGAAACTTTATAACCGTAATCCAAATTATCAACCGGAGGTAAATTTTTATGGGTAGTCCCAAATTAATTGCTCTTAATGAAGCGACAACAGGCGATTGTATAAAAATTACACAAGTAAACATTACAGGTGCGATGAGAAGGAGGTTGTTTGATTTGGGGTTTGTTCCCTCTGCCTTAGTGACAGTATTGCAAAAAAGCCCTCTTGGCGACCCCATTGCTATTCGCGTGAGCAATACGACCATAGCACTACGAAAAGAAGAAAGCTCCAATATTTTAGGGGAGTTGGTATCCGATGAAGGATAGACAGCAGATAAAAGTTGCCCTTGTAGGAAATCCGAACGTTGGAAAAAGCACATTATTTAATGCATTAACCGGCTTAAAACAGCATACTGGCAATTGGCCGGGGAAAACAGTAGTAAAGGCGGAAGGGGAATTTTCCTATAAAGGAAAAACCTACTCCATTATTGATTTGCCGGGTACGTATTCGCTTTTTTCAAGCTCGCAAGACGAAGAAGTCGCACGTGATTATATTGTCTTTGAACATCCGGCCATCACAATTGTCGTCTTGGATGCTACCTCCATTGAAAGGAATTTACATTTGGCGCTGCAAGTGCTTGAAATAAGAGACAAGGTCATTGTCTGTATTAATTTAATAGACGAAGCAGCGAAAAAAGGGATCGAAATTAATGAAAAATCGTTAATGAATAAGCTTGGCGTCCCTGTCATCAAAATTTCTGCCAGAAAGAAAATAGGCATCGATCAATTGCTAGATACAATGGATCGATTGGTAGATGGGGAAATTTCAACATCACCTTATGTAACACACTATTCAGAAGAGATCGAGGAAAAGATCAGACGGTTGTCCCCTCATATACAAAAAGTTTTTGGGGATGCAATACCAGTTCGTTGGTTGGCGCTTCGGCTGCTTTCGGGCGATGAATCACTGCTAAAAACATATTGGGGAAAAATGACTAAAGGTCAGGAGGTGTTTAATAGTGGCTTCTCAAGTGGAAATAAAGCCTGCCATTTATGATGAAATCCTCAATTTGGCACAATCTTTAACAAATGAGAAAATACGTGATGAAGTAGTGACTACCATTTATCAAACTTCCAAAAATATATGTAAATCAACAGTAACTTATCATGACATGAACAAGTTGACACAAACAGAAAAACTCGATCGGATTTTCACTTCAAAAATATGGGGATTTCCTATTATGTTCTGCATGTTGGCAGTCATATTTTATATAACAATTGCCGGGGCAAATATTCCTTCAAGCATGTTATCCGATCTGTTTCATTGGTTTGAAGGTTACTTGGCTGCATTTTTCAAATGGTTGCATGCGCCGGATTGGCTCTACGGAGTGGTTATTTTCGGATTTTATCGCGGCACAGCATCTGTTGTGAGCGTGATGCTGCCGCCGATGGCCATCTTCTTTCCCATTTTTGCGTTGTTGGAAAACTACGGATATCTTCCGCGTGTCGCATTTAACATGGATCGGTTGTTTAAAAAAGCTGGAGCCCATGGGAAACAGTCTTTAACGATGGCAATGGGGTTCGGCTGCAATGCCGCGGCGATTTTGTCAACAAGAATCATTGAGTCGCCGAGGGAACGGATGTTGGCCATTTTAACCAATAGCTTTGTTCCATGCAATGGACGATGGCCTTTATTAATTCTGCTCTCTTCCTTATTTATGGCATCCGGATTCTCCGGATCTATGGGAACTCTTGCAACAGCTGGCGTCGTTATGGGAATGGTTCTCTTCGGCATCATGGTCACTTTAACGGTTTCATGGGTTTTATCGAAAACGGCTTTAAAAGGAGTGCCAACTCATTATACATTGGAACTTCCGCCTTATCGGCGCCCGCAATTTTGGAATACGATTATTCGCGCAACACTTGATAAAACCTTGTTTGTATTAAAAAGAGCAGTCGTTGTTGCAGCTCCAGCCGGCGTGTTCACTTGGGTTTCAGCAAACATTTTTATTGGTGATCAAAGTGTTTTAGCACATGTTGCCGAATTTTTAGATCCTTTTGCCGAAGCATTGGGTTTGGACGGTTATATTTTATTAGCCTTCATTTTTGGATTGCCGGCCAATGAAATTGTTTTGCCGATCTTGCTCATGGGCTATTTATCTGCCGGGACAATGACGGAAGTTGAAGATTTACATTCATTAAAGTCAATATTTATAGATCATGGCTGGACATGGCTGACAGCTTTGAATATGATGTTATTTTCGCTGCTGCACTTTCCGTGCGGGACAACATTATTTAATATCTACAAAGAAACGAAAAGCAAAAAATGGACAGCTATTGCTTTTCTCCTGCCAACAACCGTTGCGATTATTGTGACATTTGTTGTAGCTCAGACTGTTAAAGGACTGGGTTGGGTTTAGGGCTAAGTTTTAATGTTTGTGTAAAAGCCGACTCCCAATTCGCAAACTTATGTCTCCGGAAATAGAACCGCTTTGTGTCCGCTTCTCTTTCTGCAAATTCCTAGACTTCACAGGATTTAGGAACCAAAAAAGGGTGAGCCGATTCGATTTTCGGACTCCCTTTTTAGCGGAAATTTCTACTTTAAAGTAAATCATAATTTGCCATAGCCCAGCTTAATTGTTTTTTTTGGCTGCTTGCGATAGAAAAGGCGATCATTCAACATACACGTTAGTTATTAGTTCCCGATGTGGGCAGGGAAGGGTGATGAAGTACAATTATGCCTTGCAAGCTACCCGATTTTTCACAGCCAACCAGATTGGGAAAAAATTATGTTAAAAAACATGCCATAAAAATGTTATTTCTATGTATGAAGAGAGTATACTGTTCTAAACAGGATCATCCTGAAAAGGAAAGAAAGGTGGAGGAAATGATATGGCTGTGAAAAAACCTACAATTGAACAATTGAAAAAAATAGCAGAGGAATTTCACCTGCACCTTACAGATGATGACTTGCTTTTCTACCAAGAAATGTTGCAGCCAACCATTGAATCTTACAATCGTTTACATGAACTGGCAGAACCTGCACTTCCGGTAAAATATCCGCGTACTCCGGGGTATCGCCCTGACAAGAAAGAAAATGCGTACAACGCTTGGTATTGGAAAACAAGTATTAAAGGGAATAGTTCCGGGAAATTAACAGGGAAAAAGGTTGTTTTGAAAGATAATATTTGTTTAGCTGGGGTTCCCATGATGAATGGCTCCAGTATTCTGGAAGGTTTTGTGCCGGACGAAGATGCAACCGTTGTGACAAGAATTTTGGACAATGGCGGCGAAATCGTTGGGAAAGCTGTTTGTGAAGATTTATGTCTGTCAGGGGGCAGCCATACAGCTGCAACCGGACCTGTGTTAAATCCGCATGATACAACTCGATCGACAGGGGGATCTTCCAGCGGTTGTGCGGCATTGGTTGCCGCTGGCGAAGTTGATATGGCCATTGGCGGAGACCAAGGAGGTTCCATCCGCATGCCAAGCGCTTGGTGCGGTGTTTATGGGTTAAAACCGACATACGGACTTGTTCCCTATACAGGGATATTTCCAATTGAACAAACAATTGATCACGCGGGACCAATCGCAAAAACAGTGGAGGATGTCGCATTATTGCTTGAAGTAATTGCTGGCGATGATGGATTAGATCCGAGACAGTCCGGATTGCAAGTAAAGCCGTACACAGAATCTCTTATCGGCCATGCAGAGGGAATCAAAGTAGGCATTGTAACAGAAGGATTTGGCTGGGAAGGTTTATCGGAAGAAGATGTCGATCAAGCGGTCAGAGAAGCGGCTTATTCTTTTCAAAATCTTGGAGCAGTTGTAGAAGAGGTATCGATTCCGATGCATCGGGACGGAATTCACATATGGAATGGAATTGGAACGGAAGGGCTTACTTCCTTAATGCTCAAAGGGAATGGTATGGGAACAAATTGGAAGGGGCATTACAGCACGAAACTTCTGGATGCATATGGAAAAGCGAGAAAATGGAGGGCTGATGATTTTTCCGAAACAGTTAAATTAACAATGTTGCTTGGTCAATTTATGCAGGAACAATATAATGGAAAATATTACGCTATTGCCCAAAATTTAGCCAGAAAATTAACACAAAGTTACCATGAAGCTTTCCAAAAATATGATGTGTTAATCATGCCGACAACCCCGATGAAGGCAACAAAAATTCCTCCATTCAATGCTTCGAAAGAGGAAATTGTAAAACGAGCTTTAGAAATGATTCATAATACTTCCCCCTTTAATATAACCGGTCATCCGGCGATGAACGTTCCGTGCGGAAAATCGGAAGGACTTCCAATTGGGATGATGATTATTGGCAGACATGGGGAAGATGATATCGTGCTGCGCGCTGCTCACGCTTATCAAACTGCTTATGGACGTGTTTCCGTTGCTGCGAGATAAGGAAATCATAAACTGACCAGCCTTGCTATTTTGCGGTTACCAATACTATGGTATAAATAAACCGGATTAGCAGTTCAAACTTATACTAATGAGGTGAACTAGGCATAAATAAACATTTAAGAACCCCCCTAAAAAATAATCGATGGAAGGGGCAGCCCTTCTTTTCGCATTTCTTCTTTTTTGAAGGATCCGCTTAGAAAAATACCTTTCGAACATCCATTTCTCTTTTTTCCCAATTTGCTTGTTTGGCAGCTTCAGTATAATTCTGCTTTCACGAAGAAATATTACTTAATAGCCGATACATGAGAAGGAGGACATCAAGAAAGCATGAACTATCTGAGGCTTTTGATCGGAATTTTTGTAATATTGGTCATCGGCATTTTTTTCTTCTTTTTTGCAGATTTTCGTTATGGTTATACTCCGAAAAAAGAAAGGGTCATGCCGTATGTTGCAAATAAACATAAAAACTATGATATTTGGGGCAAACAAATAACAAAAATCCCCGAAACAGGAAGCGGAACGAAATTGGCCAAAAATGGGGCGGTGGAGATTGATCAACGATTGCTAAAAATCGGAAGAGACACATTTTATGAGGAAACATTTGGGAATGAGTTTTTTTTAACAGATATTATGGGGATCATAGACGGTCCGTTTACTATTGGCAATATTGCCAAGGCAATTATTGCACTGAAAGGGGAAGGAACAACAAATTTACGTGTCGAACTGGCTGAGGATATCACCATAGGCGGCAAAACATACAAGAAAGGCGAAAAGATTGATACAGGAATAGATGTTGTAAAAGGTACATATGCTCCTCTTGGAATGCCCGTTTCCGTTTCAAAAGGGAAAGTTAGAGTCGGGATCAGCTGCGCCGCTTGCCATGCGACTGTTGATGAAAATACGAAACAAGTGATTGAAGGAGCGCCGAATAGCGATTTAAATCTTGGTTTATTATTATCTTTAGCAACAAATTCAAGTTCCTATTTTACCCATGCCAATATTGCGAATATCAAGGATTATATAAAAGAATCTGCTGATCGCTCCGTTACCACTTCAAAAGGAACAAAAGAATCATTGCCTGATCCGGAATTGCTGGAAAAAGCTGTTGACGAAACCTTCAGCAAGTGGCCGCATGGCCATTTTGACTCATCCATTGATTTAGTCAGCAATCCAACCGATATTCCAGATTCTTTTACTTTAGGGGATCATCCGTATGGCTGGAGCGGATTTGCCGCGGCTGGATCTTTTCGGGGATTAGCTGCATTTAGCAACAATGTTCATGCCCAGAACGCCGACTCACTCTCTCAATCAGAAATTAGCCAGGAACTTTTTGGCATGGACAAAGAAGTTTATTTAGGAACCATTTTGCAAAACGCAGCAAACCCTGATTTCCGCTATCATCCGAAGAGCGGTATAAAGCCTTCTGAATTTTTTCAATCCGTTGATCCTACTCCCGGTGTTCCCGGAGTAAATCAACTTGTCGCTCCTCCGCAATTTCCAAAAGTGTCGTTGGCAGCGCCCGACGGACTAATTGTGAGCAGTCCGGGCTATAAATTTAATGAACAAAATAACGGTGTGGCTGCATGGCAAAATACGATCCGCCCTCCCAAACCAAAAACAAAAATTTCGCAATTGGCTGTTGAACGGGGGAGAAAAGTGTTTGTCAAAGCAAATTGTATTTCCTGTCATGCTGGAAATGCATTAACAAATCATAAAGTGATTTCGGTTAAGGAAATCGGAACTGAACCATCGAGGGCAAAAGCATTGAAAAAATACGGGAAAGTTATGGGTGAATCTTTATTTTATCCGCCAGACACAAAAATTCCCCTCCCCAAAAATCCGGATGTTGTAAAAGTACCGACAAATCATCTTGACCGGGAGCAATTGACATTGGCCTTTGCGTTGGGAGATTCACCAGGAGGCTATAAAGTTCCGAGCCTGATCGGATTGTATTGGACAGCTCCGTATTTGCATGACGGCAGTATAGCGGTTGGAAAAGATTTAAACAGGGAAATCGGTGTAACAGGCACCATTTTAAAAGGCATCACACCTGATCCGGCAAACAGCCTGCGCGCCATTATTGATAAGAATTTGCGTGCAAAAGTGATCAAAGCCAATCTCTCTTCTCAACAGCTTAAGGATTTGCACATTAAAGGAATCGGCCATGAATATTGGGTTGACCAATCAACAGGATTTACAAAATCAGAACAGGATGCGTTAATTGACTATTTGCTTTCTATTACTTCATGAAAAGGAAATGGGAAATGAAAAAATATGGAATAGGTTGTCCAAAAAATGGTTTTTCAGCCCAATCATGAAAAAAGTAAGACCAAAGAATACTGTTAAATCAATATTCTTTGGTCTTTTATTTGGAAATATGTGACGGCTCTTTTTCGTTTGAAAGGTTGAATAGGAAAGGATGACAATTTTTTAATAGAATGTTAAAATATTTATAAAATTAATAGGAATAGTCGGAAATACATTGAATTTTAAAAAGTAAACAATGGGGTGAAATCTTTATGGATGTTTTTGAAGCAATACGTAAAAGAAGAGAAATTACGCATTTTTCAGAAAAACAAATTGCTGCTTCTGATCTCGAGAAAATTTTGGATTCGGCCTATTTAAGCCCAACCGGGAATAATTTGCCGTCCCGGGAGTTTATTCTGGTGAAGGAGAAAGAAAAGCTTACATATTTATCGCATTCTACTCCTTTTGTCTCTTGGCTTGCAGAAGCCCAAGCTGCAATCATCGTGACTGGTTGTCCGAATGTCAGCAAGTATTGGCTTCAGGATGCCTCGATTGCATGTGCGTTCATCTGGTTGTCAGCAACGGAATTAGAGATTGGCGTAGGGTTTGGTGCTGTATACAATAATGCCGACCCGGAAGAAGCCGAAAAAAGGGAAGAATATGTCCGAAAAGCATTAGACATTCCTGAAGATCGCCGAATTGTTGCGATATTAGGTTTAGGTTATCCTGAAAAATGGCCCCAAGCCAAAAATATGCATTTGCGGGAAGCCATTCTTCATTATGAGCGTTTTGGCGTTTCTAAATAATAATGCAAGACTCCTATGAGAAATCTCTTTCCGTTTATAGGAATACGGAAAGAGATTTATAAAAAAATTTGGGGAATTTATAGAGTCCATTAAGATGAAAAACTTCGCAAATATGACAGGAATGTAATCTTCGTTTGTTTTTAAAATCTGATCCATATATTTCCACCATTTTGGGCAAACTTCTGTTTTGGCGATTCCCAAATCACATTTATTGATTTTTAAAGAGAAGCTGAAATCACAGCAACATTGAAGATTAATAACACTTTTTTTGAACGTTTGTAAGCATCATCATTAAGTTGGCACTGTCTTGTTTATTTTAGTTGAAAACGAAAGCGGCAACAATTTTAAAAAATTTTATTGGAAGAAGGGAGAGTAAGAAAGTTTACAGAAATGCAACAGACGTTAGCTTGCTTCCCCCGTAAGTCCGTTTACATTTTTCATCAGCTTGTCTAACATTGCGTTTATATAGTAAACTTTGTATTACAAAGCATTATTGTGATTTTAATGGAGGAGAACGAATGCCAACCCCAAGCATGGAAGATTATATAGAGCAAATTTATTTACTAATAGAAAATAAAGGATATGCAAGGGTTTCGGATATCGCAGAAGCGTTGTCCGTCCATCCTTCTTCCGTCACCAAAATGGTGCAAAGGCTCGACAAAGATGAATATTTAGTATATGAAAAGTATAGAGGTCTTGTATTAACCCCAAAAGGCAAAAAAATCGGCAAACGCCTCGTTTATCGGCATGATCTGCTGGAACAATTTCTAAGAATGATTGGTGTCAAGGAAGAGAATATTTATCATGATGTGGAAGGTATTGAGCATCATTTAAGCTGGGATGCGATCGATCGCATTGGCGACCTCATTCAATATTTTGAAGAGGATGAAAACCGTTTAAAGGTTTTGCGGAAAATCCAAATGGATCAAGACCGGGATTAGAACGGCTCCTGTTAAGGAGGCGTTTTTTGATAGAAACATGTTCATGATTGTTTAAGGAAAACCGATTATGAATCATAAACTAGTGTTACGCTTTTTATATTGTAAATTGTTAAAAACAGTTTGATTTGCTCAGCAGTCAATACGATTTGTTTTGTTTCTAAAAATCAATTGTCTTTAACAATCTTTTTCTCCATTCCATATCCCTCGCATGTAAATATCGGTATAGTTTGCAAAAAAAAAATTCCTACATTTTGGGCGATTAAAATGGTGGGCGGTTGTTTTAAAAACAAATGTATTCATTATATAGACATTACGTCTTTTTCTGAAAACTTAAACATCCCGATTTTCCCTCCCAGCTTGAACAAACGGAAAAGAACTCCATCTGCTGTCGGTTGATATTTAGCTGGAAAATAAAATAATCTGAATTGATAGAATCATGGAACGAATTGGTTTATATTAAATATGATAGAAAGTTTCATCAAGTTATGAAAAGAAGGGACGATGGCGATGGCATTGATTCAATGCAGATTTTTTTCAGAAACGCTAGGACTCAGTACTTCCATGACAGTCATTTTGCCGCAGGAGACGACAAATCAAATTGGAATGAAAGGGGCAAAAATGAAAGCGCTTCATCCAACGCTTTATTTGCTCCATGGATTGTCTGATGACGATTCAATATGGCTTAGGAGAACATCAATCGAACGATATGTAGCGCCGTTGGGGCTGGCTGTTGTGATGCCGCAAGTACATCGGAGCTTTTATGCCGATATGCAATACGGATATAAATATTGGACTTTTTTAAGCGAAGAACTTCCAAAGGTGTGCCGGTCGTTTTTCCCTTTGTCAGATAAGCGGGAAGACAACTTTGTGGCCGGGCTATCGATGGGGGGCTACGGGGCTTTCAAGTGGGCGTTAAGCAAGCCTGAACAATTTGCCGCAGCAGCCGGTTTATCGACTGCCAATTTGATCTACAAAGATGAAAACAGTCCGCTGAACAATGACCTATTCCTTGCGTTTGGCGAGGAAGCTGCCGGAACGGAAAATGACCTTTTTTATTTAATCGAAAAATGTCAACAAATGGACGGTTCAAAACCGAAAATTTACCAATGCTGCGGTACGGAAGATTTTCTTTATGAAAGGAATTTACAATTAAAAGAGGCGTTCGAAAAATCTTCGTTCGACTATACATACGAAGAAGAGCCGGGCGAACACGAATGGGGCTATTGGGATAAGAAAATCCAAGATGTCCTATCCTGGCTCCCGTTGGGAAATAAGTAATAATGGGGATTAAAAAACATGCTTTTATCCCATGAGGATAGAAGCATGTTTTTTTACGTTTTCCCTCTCAACATAAAAAAATCATGCATGCAAGCGGAAAAACTGCATCTCATTTCTCAGCTATCATTTTTTTAGCGTGAAATAATGTCGTTATTCCACTGCATCCGCAATGACAAGCTGGATATCGTGTTTTTTGGCAAATTCCTGATATTTCTCGCTTGGCGCAGAATCCGTGATGATATAATCAACCTCCTCAAGCCTGCAATAAGTCATTAAAGCATATTTATCAAATTTATCATGGTCGACCAATAAATAAACTTGTTCGCTTCTCCGAACAACTGTCTGTTTTATTTCGCTTTCGAGAGGGGAGGAATTGGTTACGCCATTTGAAATCGAGATGCCGGTTGACGCCATGAAAGCTTTATTGATATTGTATGTTTGCAATAAATCCATATTTTTGAAACTGACAAACGATTTGGTTTTCCGTTCAAACACTCCGCCTGTTGACAGAACGTTTAAGTTTGGGTAAGGGTAGGAATTGATAATAAAATCCAAATTGTTTGTAATAATCGTGACCTGTTTTGTTTGCAAATACTCCACCATTTCCAATGTTGTTGTTCCCGAGTCAATATAAATGATATCGCCATCTTCTACAAAATTTGCGGCTGCTTTGGCAACCGCTTTTTTCTGTCTTTGATTGCGGGTTTGTCTGACTGTAAATGATTCTAATGTTGTGTGATTAACAGCGACTCCTCCGTACACTTTTTTGATCGTTCCCCGTTCGACTAATTGCTGAACATCGCGCCGAATGGTGTTTTTCGATACATTGAACACCTTGACAAGCTCATCCAATGAAACGGTTTGATGTTCAAAAACATATTTTTCTATTTGTTCTATTCGTTTAGATTTTAACATATGGATCCCTCATGCTTTCTTTAATTTTCACTGGCAAATATCCAAAATGGAATATAAAGTTAACCAAAACTTAACCATCAACGTTAATTATATCTTTATTACTTTATAAGTTCAATAATAATGAAGATTTCAACATTGATCGCACAAATATTTTGAAATTTTTGTTGACTGAAAACGCTTTTAATATTATGATAAAAATCGAGATATAACCAAAATATAACTAGAATATAACAATAATTTAACCAAAATTTTTTAGGAACATTTCCAATGTGTATGATTTATAACTGATCAGTGTTGAGAATGAAGGGGGACAGAAAATGTCGGAGGTAATAAAGTTGAAAAATTTCATTAATGGAGAATGGGTTGAGAGCAAAACGACAAAATATGAGGAAGTCTACAATCCTGCTACAAAAGAAGTAATTGGCCAAGTTCCGCTATCAACAAAAGAGGAAGTGGATGAAGCTGTTGAAGTGGCCAAAAAAGCTTTTGAGGAATGGAAAAATGTCCCTGTTCCTCGCCGTGCAAGAATCCTATTTAATTTTCAGCAGCTGTTAATAAAGCATAGGGAAGAATTAGCGCGGATCATTACGATTGAAAATGGAAAAAGTTATTCTGAAGCATTAGGAGAAGTTCAGCGCGGAATAGAAAATGTAGAGTTTGCGGCAGGAGTGCCTACTTTAATGATGGGGGATTCTTTATCAACGATTGCGACTGATATTGAGGCGACCAATTACCGCTATCCGATCGGCGTGGTCGGCGGGATTACCCCGTTTAACTTCCCGATGATGGTGCCTTGCTGGATGTTCCCGATGGCAATAGCGCTTGGCAATACCTTTATTTTAAAACCATCCGAAAGAACACCGCTCTTAGTTGAAAAATTAGTCAACTTATTTACAGAAGCGGGTCTTCCAAAAGGTGTATTAAATGTGGTAAATGGTGCGCATGATGTTGTCAACGGAATCTTGGAGCATCCGGATATCAAAGCGATTTCGTTCGTTGGCTCCAAACCGGTTGGCGAATATGTTTATAAACGGGCTAGTGAAAATTTAAAACGTGTTCAGGCGTTGACTGGAGCGAAAAACCATACGATTGTGTTAAAGGATGCCAACTTGGATGATGCTGTTACCAACATTATTTCTTCAGCATTCGGATCAGCAGGAGAACGATGCATGGCATGTTCAGTTGTGACGGTGGAAGAAGAAATTGCTGATCAATTTATCGCCAAGTTAAAAGAAGAAACAGAAAATATTAAAATGGGCAACGGCCTTGATGACGGTGTCTTGCTAGGACCGGTCATCCGAGAAGAAAATAAAAAACGCACGATCCGTTATATTGAAAAGGGTGTTGAAGAAGGCGCAACCTTGGTATGTGACGGACGCAATCGCGCAACAGACGACGGGTTTTTTATCGGACTTACGATTTTTGACAATGTTACAACCGATATGACCATTTGGAAGGACGAAATTTTTGCACCTGTCTTATCGATCATTCGGGTGAAACATTTAAAAGAAGCGATCGAAATTGCAAATAGATCTGAGTTTGCCAACGGCGCATGTATTTTTACAACGAACGCTCAAGCCATTCGCTATTTCCGCGAAAATATTGATGCAGGTATGCTAGGCGTTAACTTAGGAGTGCCGGCTCCAATGGCGTTCTTCCCGTTCTCCGGATGGAAGTCTTCGTTCTTTGGAACATTGCACGCCAACGGAAAAGACAGCGTTGATTTTTATACGCGCAAAAAGGTTGTCACAGCGCGCTACAAAACGCCGAGTTTTAAATAATAGATTGGTAGTGTGATAGAAAATTCAACCTTCAGGCTCATTATTCAGCTTTATGAGCCTGAAAATGAGTCGGAAAAGAGAGCGCGACGGCTTTGTCAAAAGCTTTAAGAAAACAATTGTTTTTTCGGTTTTCTTTCCTTTAAGAAAAAGAAAACCGCCGCCATGTGAGGGAGGTATATATGAGTTATTTGCTGCGAAAACCGGATAAAAAAGAAATCGAAAAGGGAGTAACAGTTGTTCATGAAGTAACATCAGAAAACTCTCCTTTGGAATATGTGGGATTTAAAGTCATCGATTTAGATCCGAACGCAAAATATTCGGAATTATTAGGAAACCAAGAATGTTGCATCGTCGCCTTAACGGGAAAAATTAATGTTTCAGTTGGTGATGAAAATTTCGAAAATTTAGGCACTCGGGAAAGCGTATTTGACAAGATCCCGACGGACAGCGTGTATGTTTCCAATCAGCGGCATTTTGAGGTTGAAGGAGTAACAAAAGCGCGCGTTATGAAAAGGTGAATAACAGTTCAAAAGAAATGTTTAAAAATTTTTGATAGTTTAAACAATAGTTCTAGAATTGCAAATATGATTTTGTTAACCGATTTGTAAAATAGCTTTTGAGGCTAATTCCGCTAAAAATGAGAAGGCGCTCTATATAAATGTAAGCATCATACATTTTGATGGAGGTCTTCTCTTGATCCAGTTATCAATTTTGATAATGATTTTATCTTTTGTCATCATTTGACCGAGTAATTGCGGTTGGAGTATGTCAATTTAATCCGTTTTACTTGTTTTCGGTTTCCTTTACGTTGCAACGTTACCTAATTTAGACGATCCCATGATTAAGTATGATAGCTGAAATAATTATTTGGAGATTATTTTTTATATTTCTTCCTAATTTGAATCGGTGCAATAGAAATGAGAATACAGCGATTATCCCCCATTTGTCGCTTTTCATAAATTGTTTGGTCTTTCGGGAAGCCGAACTTTTTTGCGGCGGGCCATCAAAAAAATTCCGTTAATCCATTTTATTGTCACATCAAACACCTTTTCTCCATATTGTGCAAAAGGAACGTATGTAACCATTCCGGCCAAAACGGATTTTTGCCGGCTCTTCCACAGGACGGCTTAATGGATGAAGGGACAAGGGCGCCGGAATCATACGTCAGTTACCCACTCCCCATGCGCCGTTTGCGCCTGAGGGAATGAAAGCATATGGAGGGATATAATGCCCAATTACCGGATTATTGTTGATACCTCTGACCGCAAACTTTATCTTTTGGATGCAAACCGAGTGGTGAAAACTTATCCTGTTGGTGTTGGAAAAATTGCCACTAAAACGCCGTATGGTCAATTTACCATCGTCAATAAAGCGCCGAATCCGGGCGGCCCTTTTGGGGCGTTTTGGCTTGGATTATCTAAAAAACATTACGGCATTCACGGAACAAACAATCCTTCTTCTATTGGCAGAATGGTCTCCCACGGTTGCATCCGCATGTACAACGAAGATGTGCTGGAACTGGCCAAACTCGTTCCGATTGGCACAAATGTTGTGATACGGAAGTAATCTCATGGGATCTTCTTTTGAAAGGACTGAATGTGAAAGGGAGGTGGTCTTTTCAACCTTTAACAGGAAAATGAAATACATCTGAGATATTGACAATATTGAAATTTAACATACGAGGCTAAGGTGTTTTTGCCAATTCGAATAAAGCAAACGGCAGTATATTCATTCGTTTTTACCAAACAAAATTTGCAATGGAATTATGTCGCTTTGCATGAAGCCTCCGCAAACTTATTTCCTGGAAAAGGCGTAACTGAAAATGAGTTTAACAAGCCCGCCGCTTCATCTAAAGCGGAGTGGTATATATATGGTTAGCAACAGTGAAAGACAAAAAATTATACATATTATGAAAAATTTAGTAATATAGAAAAAAAGGAGATGAGACAATGGCAACCCAAAATCGAATTGGAAAAACAGATTTATATGTAAATCCGATTGGACTTGGAACAAATGCGGTTGGTGGCCACAATCTTTACCCGAATCTTGACGAAGAAGCAGGAAAAGATTTGGTTCGCACTGCTTTGGATCACGGCATTAATTTTTTGGATACTGCTTTTATATACGGACCGAAACGTTCAGAAGAACTGATTGGCGAGGTTTTAAAAGAAAGAGGGAACCGTTCAGAGGTTGTGATTGCAACAAAAGGGGCGCATAAATTTGTCGGTGAAGATGTTGTATTTGACAATTCTCCTTCCTTTTTAAAACAGGCAGTTGAGAACAGCTTACAACGGCTGCAAACGGATTACATCGATTTATTCTATATCCATTTTCCTGATGAACATACGCCAAAAGACGAAGCAGTCGGGGCTTTAAAGCAATTGAAAGATGAAGGGAAAATCAGGGCGATCGGTGTTTCAAACTTTTCAATTGATCAATTGAAAGAAGCGAATAAAGATGGTTATGTCGATGTTTACCAAGGTGAATATAATTTATTAAAACGGGATGCTGAAAAAGAACTGCTGCCGTATTTAAAAGAACATAATATTTCATTTGTTCCTTACTTTCCGCTGGCTGCCGGAATATTGGCAGGCAAGTATACGAAAGAAATGACTGTGAATGATTTTCGTAAAGACCTTCCTTATTTTCAAAAAGAGACATTTGCGCAAAACTTAGAAAAAGTGGAAAAGATACGCAAAATAGCAGAAGCGAAAAAGGCGGAAGTAGCTCACATCGTCCTTGCTTGGTATTTAACACGCGATACCATCGATGTGATCATTCCGGGAGCGAAAAGAGCCGACCAAGTGCTGAGCAACTTGAAAACATTGGATGTTCAGTTGACAAATGAAGAAACCAACGAAATTGACCGTATTTTCCAGCAGCAATAATAGAATTGCAAATTTCATTGAAACCTGAAAAGCTCGACTGCATTCAGCGTTCATATTCCTGAACCCTTTTGACAAGCGGGGCGGCGGGCAACATATCCTTGCTTCATGTCTCATTTGTAGATAGACTTGGGACGTATGGAAAAATCCAATGGTTTTTAAAGCGGTAATTCAATATTGACTTGAAAACGAATGTCATTAAAAAATGAGCGATCTTGCCTATTCCCATCAGAATACCAAGATCGCTTATTCCATTCCCAGCACATAATTTTCATTTTGGGTTCAGTTGTTCGATGGTTTTTGAATTTTTTACTGTACAGTTAAAAGGGAATGCAAGCCATGAAGAAACCCGTCTAAAGTTCTCTATAAAACAGAAGGCAGCAGACCATGGCTAGTGCTTGTCTTTTATAATGATGCTTTTATTTCCGCCTCCATTTACATTTAAGGAAAATGAGGAAAATTTTACTCATCCTCCTGTTTTCAGAAGACAATTGGGATCTATTTCCAAGGGAGTGGGAGTTAACCCTTTTGGAATGGTGTTTGGCTGGTTCGAAATTTGTCGAAATGTTGGTGGTTGAAAGAGAAGATCATGTATATTACAATAACATTAACAGAACATATGTTCCCGATATATCTGGTGGCAAAGTTTTCATTAGAACGGCTGCCGGTTGGGATTTGTCAAGAAGTGCGTATTAGAAAGGCGATGGGCTCTTTTTTGTCTGAAAACTCTGTCAATGGTTTTGGCTTTTCTTTAGATGAACCTCTATTCCTCTCCAAATTCTCCTCGAAAGGATGATCCCTGTTATGAAGGAATACCTCGATTTAAAACTGGACTTTATGTTTAAACAATTGTTCGGCCACCCGAGCCGAAAGCAGAT
>NZ_JBVVUU010000015.1:0-64614 GCF_056032925.1 Aeribacillus sp. JST-2 | reverse complement strand
AACCCCGGTACGCTCAACCCTTTGTGGGAGGGGCGCGCCCCTCCCACAAAGGCAACCACCCAAGATATGCGATTGTCAAGGAGCGTATCGGACTGGAAATTCGATAAAAAAACTTTCTGAAACTTAGTATACGAGGGAGCATTTATAGTGAATAATGATAGCACATTGAAAATGAGTAATGGAAAACGTTCCATGGAGCCGGCTTTTAAACACGCTATGCCTAGGGAAGCATAATGCCGCCTCTCGCTATTGGATGCCCATAAACTTTAATGTGCAGAAAGTACTTATCATTTTATTCTTGAATACATTTGCCAGTAAATTTATATTCTAAAAACCAGTATTCGATCGTAAATAAAAAGGAGCATCGATTCGTCGAAAACCAATACTCCCTTTCGTTCCAGTTGGTTCACCATATTATCATATTTTCATCTTGATCCTAGATTGTGAATGAATAGGAAGCCTGTACTGTTTAAACATCTCAAATTGACTGACAAAATCATTCCAGTCCTCTTTGAGCAAGTGAATGGTTCTGTCCGCTTCTGCGTCGCAGTATTTGTTCCATCCCATGCCCATCTGCTCTTTTTGGATCTCCTTATATCCCCTCATACTCATTTTGGAAAGAGGAATTAGCAGCTAAGCATGAAAATAACTGACTATATTGTTTTTGCTCCACTTGAGCAACATGGTTGCCATTTTGTATCTCCTCTATTCCTTCTTTCATTAGATTTGCTATATGTCCGTACTGGCCAGACATTCCCTTATACATATTATAAAAGATCTGATATGTTTCCAATGTTATATTAACGACCTGTTTTAACTTATCGCTCGTGTATTGTTTTGTTATCACCATCAACTCATCCTTTATGGAACCGCTGGCCGCATTTTCGGCAATAAAGTTTAACTTTTCTTGAATCTGAAGATAATACATACTTGCCTTATCACTTGTCCATCCTTTTGAAAAATAATTTTCATTATCTTTTAATGCTGCTTTGACTAGTCTTGAAAGCTCATTTTTTTCTTCTTCAGATACCCCTTCCAGATTTTTGAAAAACGATGAGAAATACTAGTCGTAATCTGAGTTTTTCTGTTCCTGTTCCTTCAAATCTGTACCTTTTATCTTTTGATTGGATATTGCCGCATTATCAACTACATTAGAAAGAGTAAGTTTATCCAATATTATACTTGAAGCATTTTTAATATTTTCTGCTTTCGCTGTTTGAGTCATTTGTTCAAACTGCACATTTTAAATTAAATAATGATAATTAAGAAAAGGATTAATGGAATTGTTCAATATTTCATCCCTCCTATTTTAGTGCGGTCTATATATAGAATAAGCAAAATGATATAGTGAATCTGCATTAGAATTTAGAACTTTCCCATTGGATAGAAAAACAATAGGTATAATATCGAAATAGTGATAAACAGCTACTTGAATAGATGGAAATTCAATTGTAAAATAGCCATTACTGTCAGTCGTCGTTCCAAATCCAGTATAAATCCTTTTATTTAATACTTTAGTTATTTTAGCATTAGGTACAGGCGCGCCATTTCCATCAAGCAGCACCCCTTCAAACGGTCATAAAATACCGAATTCCCCCATTGGTAGCCATAATCATATTTATCCGCATCAATATTTGAAATGACAGCAGCTGTCTTTTCAACGAACCTTCGGCGGCATTAATGGAACTAAACGCACTAATTAGTGGTAACTAAAGCACTGCAAGCCGTGAAACGATAATTTTTTCATTTCTAACACCTATCCTTATTTTATATCGGAATTTTTCCACTATTATTAATAATTTTCCATATTAATGCCATTAAAAAAATGAAAATGGATTGGAAGCCCTTTTCATGAAAAAGGAAAAATCCACTTTTTATTGCAATAATTCCCTCTATCATTCGGCTTGATTATAAGCTTAGTTGTCATATTCAAACTCCTTGTATAAGTTTTACTTTTTTCAATGACTATTAGCTTCCGCTTTTTGTTGGTCATCGATTGTATTTTTATAATTGGACTTTGCCGCCGCAATTTTTTCAGCGGCTTCTTTATTTAATCAACCCTACTGTATTTTGCAAAGTAAAAATAAAAAAAAGAGAAAGAAAAAGTATAAAACTTTTCCATTTTTTACTTTTTTATCGTCATTATTCGTATGGTTAACAAAAACCTGAACAAATAAAATAACCTGAGCCCTTATGAATGGAGGCTCAGGTTTCTTAAATGCGTTTGTTTATTCCTGCTCGCAAGCGGGCCCTTTCAAAGCAGCTTACCGCTTTCTTTGTTCCATTTCTTCTTTTGTATAGATGATGCGCATCGGGTTTCCTCCCACAAAAGCGCCTTCCGGGACATCTTTGTGGACAACAGTTCCCGCTGATATAACCGCATGGTCACCGATTTTTACACCTGGCAAAATCGTCGTATTGGCTCCAATCATCACTTCATCGCCAATCTCCACTTCCCCAAGCCGGTATTCATTGATTAAATATTCATGCGCCAAAATGGTGGTATTGTAACCGATAATCGAATTTCTTCCCACTTTGATCTTTTCCGGAAACATAATGTCCACCATCACCATAAAAGCAAAGGACGTTTGTTCGCCGATTTTCATGCCTAAAAAAGTCCGGTACAGCCAGTTTTTGAAAGACATCCATGGTGTGTAGCGCGCGATGATAATAACAATCACATTTTTGAACACTTTCCAAAAAGAGACCGTTTTATAAACTTGCCATAAAGAATTTGCTCCTTCGACCGAAAATCTTTCCGTCCTTCTCACGATCTTCACTCCATCACAATGTTCAATAAATCGCTCATTTGCTCAAGTACATAATCCGGCTTGAGGGATTCAATATATTCTTTCCCTTTAATGCTCCAACTAACCCCTGCGGTATAGGTGCCGGCATTTTTCCCAGCTTCAATATCGTGAAGATTATCCCCGACCATAATGGCTTCAGACGGTTTGGCGCCAAGTTGTTTGAGAGCCAGAAATATCGGTTCAGGATGCGGCTTTGCTTGTTCCACGTCATCGAGCGTGACAACAGCGCCAAAAAAAGACTTCAAGTTTGTTAACTTTAACCCCATTTCAACGGTTTCACGGATTTTCGTCGTCACAATTCCAAGTTTGAAATGGTGTTTCCGCAACGTTTCTAAAGTTTCGCAAACGGTCGCAAATTCTTTTACAAGCTCATTATGATACTGATGGTTAAACTGGCGATATCTATTTATCATTTCGTCAGCCCGATCCGGATCAATCGCTTGGAAGGTTTCGGCAAGCGGCGGGCCGATAAAAGGGAGAACGTCTTCTCTTTTGAATCGTCCCGGATAATAATGGTTTAGCGTATGCAAAAACGATTCGATGATCAATTCATTCGTATTAATCAATGTGCCATCCAAGTCAAAAAGAATGGTGTTTATGCTCATAAGCTGTTCCCTTTCCTTCTATATTTGCTCCCTTTTTCCAAAAGAACCCGACAGCCATCGTCAGCAAAACGGCAGCCATCAAACGGATGCAAAGCAGCGGCCATACCGGAATGCCGAGCGGAACAAAAATTAACGTATCTTCCACGACAGCATGACAGGCAACGAGAAAAATGAGAGCCAAAGTCAAATCACGGCGTTCGACCCCATCTTCTTTTGCCGCCTGAATCATTACGCCGGCTCCATAAGCAAGGCCAAAAATCAGCCCGGCTGCAAGGGTGGTTGAAGTGTTTTTCCTCATTCCAAGCAATTGGATCATCGGCTCCATCATTTTGGAGAATTTATCTACCCAACCTAAGTCTTTCATGATCTGAATCAGAATCATGAGCGGAATGACAATAACGGCAAGCTGAACAACTCCCATCGCTGCCTTTTCAAGACCGTTCAATATAATCTCTCCCCATTCTGATGGAGCATCTGTTGACGGAGCTATAAACCCGTATCGAGCTTTTTCCTCTCCACCTTGCCAAAAGAGATGAATGATAAACGCGGAAAAAAAAGCGAGTCCCAATCTTACAAGCAAAATGATCCACGCCTTCACGCCGACTTTGCTTGCAACAGATGTTTCGATCAACAAATTATGGGAAAACGAGAGCATAACCGCAAGAATAAAGACCTCTTTCACTGTAAAATCAAATGACAAAATCGCTCCTATCGCGGCATATAAATTGAGAAAATTCCCAATGACTAAAGGAATTGCCGCATCACCGTTTAATCCAAAGATTCCCATTGCAGGTGAAATAAAGTTTACAATCCAGTCAATGAGCGGGGTATACTGTATAAGAGATACGATCAAAGTGACTGGAAAAATAACTTTCCCAAGCACCCATGTTGTCTCTAATCCGGCCTTGAACCCCTTAAAAAGCGATTGTTTCAAATGCTCACCTTCCATCTCATTCATCCAAATATTTCGGAATATTTTTCCCATGCAAGCGCCGGTAAATAAAAATGGCAATAGCCAGAAGCGCTAATAACGCAGACAGCACTTGCGCCATTCTCAACGTTTCCGTCAGCATCAGACTATCGGTTCTCATGCCTTCGATAAAAAATCGGCCGACTGAATACCAAATAATGTAAGATAAAAACAATTCACCACGACGCAAATGAACTTTCCGCAAAAGGATCAGGATCACAAATCCGGCAAAATTCCAAATGGATTCATACAGAAATGTCGGATGGTAATATTGACCGTTAATATACATTTGGTTAATGATCCATTCAGGCAACTGGAGATTTTCCAAAAATTCGCGTGATACTGATCCGCCATGAGCCTCCTGATTGATAAAGTTTCCCCAACGGCCTATGGCCTGCCCTAAAATAATGCTTGGCGCCGCTATGTCCGCCAGTTTCCAAAAAGACAAGTTCTTAACCTTTGCATAAACAAATCCGGTCACAACCGCTCCGATCAATCCACCATGAATGGCCAAGCCGCCATGCCAAATTTTCGGAATCTCTGCTAGATTGTCAGAATAATAATCCCATTGAAATATTACGTAATATGTGCGGGCGAAAATAATGGCAATCGGAAGGGCAAATAATAATAGATCAACAAATACATCTTTGTGCAACCCTCTTCTTTCGCCTTCACGCATTGCCAAATATAAGCCGAGCAAAGCGCCCAGCCCAATGATCACTCCATACCAGTGAACTTGGATCGGACCAAGCTGAAAAGCAATCGGATCTATTGGTTGAATTGTATCTCCCATTCTCTCATCTCCTGCAAACTATTATTAAAAATCATCGTGATCCCCTTCATCGATTACATCAGCCAGTTTATTCGTAAATTGTTCGGCCGCATTAAATCCCATTCTTTTTAAACGGAAATTCATTGCCGCCACTTCAATAATGACCGCCAAGTTTCTCCCCGGACGAACCGGAATCGTCAACTTCGTCAGTTCAGAATCTAAAATTTTCATTTTGTCTTCATCAAGTCCTAGGCGATCATAGAGTTTGTTTGGATCCCATAACTCCAAATCAATCACTAAAGAAATCCGTTTATAATCACGAACAGCTCCTGCACCGAACAATGTCATCACATCGATAATCCCGAGCCCGCGTATCTCCAAAAGATGGCGAATTAATTCCGGCGCGGTTCCGACTAATGTATCGCGATCTTCTTGTCGTATTTCAACGCAATCATCCGCTACAAGGCGGTGGCCTCGTTTCACCAGCTCTAACGCTGTTTCGCTTTTTCCAACTCCACTTTTTCCAGTTATTAATACGCCGACACCATATATATCAACTAATACACCATGGACGGCCGTTGTTGGCGCAAGCTTGCTCTCCAAAAAATTAGTCAGTCTGCTTGATAAACGAGTCGTTTTTAAAGGCGAACGCAGCACCGGAACATTTGATTTTTCAGATGCTTCAATCAATTCAGGCGGTACTTCCATCTCCCTTGATACGATAATGGCCGGCGTCACATCCGTGCAAAGCTGTTCCATGCGATCCCTTTTTTCCTCGGGAGTCAATTTGTCAAAAAAGGTTAATTCCGTTCTTCCTAATAATTGAATGCGCTCTTTCGGATAATAAGTAAAATAGCCGGCCATCTCCAATCCGGGTCTCGACAGATCACTTGTTATGATGGGTCGGCTAATCCCTTCTTCACCACTGATTAATTCAAGTTGGAACTTATCAATGATATCTTTTGTACGCACTTTTGACACAAAGGTGTTCCCCCTTAATTATTAACGTCTTTTTTTATTGTAGCACGTTTTTTTTTAGGGACAAATACTGCAAATTGATAAAAACGATCTATTCGTAATCAATCCAAAACTCTTCTTTCTCCCGGGGAAAATAATAAAATTGATCCGTATATGGTGAATAAGCGCGCACGAAAATTTTCGATGCATCCGGATAGAAATGTAGCAGCCGCAGAAATCCGTTCCCCCCATTTGGACCTCCTTGGTAATCAGTCAAAATCTCATATACTGTCCGATCCGGTTTTCCATCATGATCATCATCTATTTTTGTTTTCACCATTTGACTATTGTCATAATGCCCGCAAAGCACCATTTTTACATTTTGATTTTTCTTGACAACTTTCTGGAAAATGCGGTTTCCAATGAACGTCCGCTTGCCGCTTTTATGCAAATATTTATGAGTAGCAATGATGGCGGTTCGATCCGGATAAAGCCTTAAAACTTGATTCATCCAAGAAATGCCTTCCTTATCAATGCCCCATCCAAGATAAAGAAAAAGAAAAGAGCGATTCCCAAGTGTAATTAAATCGTAATGTCCGCGATTATTTTGGAAACTTCCTCCATAGTACGGTTTTTTTTGAAATCGATCCTGGCCAAAATATTGCCAATACTTTTGATAAAAGGCCCCATAGGTTAAATCATGGTTTCCTGCCAGCACCCCATACGGGATATTTGCTTGGTCAAGCTTGGCAAAAACGCTGTCGGCCACCAGCCATTGCTCATTTTTCTCCGCCCTGTTCACGATATCACCGGTATGGACAACATATTGAATATTCCATTTTTCACGTTCATTGATCATCCAATCGATTTGTTTATGAAAAATATGGGGATATTTTTCCGAATAATATTGGGTGTCTGAAAGCCAAACAACCGTATAAAATGACGGATAGGAAGAGGAGCCATGAAATGAAGCGGAATAGATCAAGTTCGGATGTATAAAGGCCCAAGAAAAAAACATTAAAAATGCAAGCGGAAGCCATTTCGTTCTCAACAATAAATTCATTTATATCACCTAATCGTATCATTCCCGAAAAAGAAGGAGATATAAATGAATTTTTGATCATTTCTTCCTTTCTTGAATCGGTTCAATGATCAGCTTATGGATAAGCAAATGTAAGACCGAGATAACGATCGAAGCAAGCAGCGCCGTACCAAAATCATCGATGTTGAATGAATCTCCCATGATACTTTGGGTCATCATTAATGTTATAGCGTTAATGACAAATAAAAACGCACCGAGCGTCAATATCGTTACAGGCAATGTCAAAAAAATAAGAAACGGTTTTACGAAAACATTTAAAAACGACAAAATGATGCTGGCAACGATTGCAGCACCAACCCCGCTTAAATAGAATGAATCAAAATACCCAGCTACTACAATCAATATCAAAGCATTTACCAAAATGCTTAAAAACCAGTTGACAATCATTCAAAAAACTTCCTTTTATCCGTTTTTATTTTATTATAACATTTGGAAAAAACAACGACAAAACGAAGCAAATCCAAAAATTGATCTCATTGACAATATTGTTTCCGTTTGGTAATATCATTGTACATTATATAACATCCGTTATTTTTTCAGAATTTTCAGTTTTTTATTCTCTCTTAGTTGCCCTAAATATTGTCGTCTATTTTTCAAAACGACAACTCCGTTTACATTCTTTTTAGAAGGGGGGCAGCGGCTGAAAGTGAGTTCATTAATGCTTTTATCAGACCATTTGTTGCTGGAAGCTTACTATGAAGCGATCGAAATTGGCGTCAGTGAAGAATTTATTCTCTTATTGGAAGAAGAAATTGTTAGAAGAGGAATCGCACCATCCTCCTCTAACTCTAAAATGTAATAAAAAGAAACTCACAATCATCATTATACAACATTTAGTTTGTTTTACAAATCGAAATTTTCACAAAAAAACAAAAAATTTATATTTGAATGCGTATATGAAATGTTGGCGAATAAAACAGGACAAGCTATTGGCGGCTTGTCCTGTTCAATTCTTTATTGCGGCTTCTTTTTCTTTGATCAGAAGTTTCATTCGCTTGCGGTCGCGTTCTAAAACAGGTTTTAAATATTTGCCAGTATAAGAATGTTCGGCTTCGGCCACTTCTTCGGGAGTTCCGACGGCAATCACCTTTCCTCCGCCGTCTCCTCCTTCCGGGCCCAGATCGATAATATAATCGGCAGACTTGATCACATCAAGATTATGTTCAATGACAAGCACCGTATCTCCGTTCTCAACCAAACGGTGCAAAACTTTTAAAAGCCGTGCGATATCATCCACATGGAGTCCTGTTGTCGGTTCGTCAAGTATATACATTGACCTTCCCGTTGAGCGGCGGTGTAATTCTGAAGCAAGCTTTACCCGCTGCGCTTCTCCTCCCGACATCGTTGTTGCCGGCTGTCCCAGCTTCATATAACCGAGCCCGACATCATAGATCGTTTGCAGTTTCCGTTTGATTCTAGGAATATTTTCAAAAAACTGCAGTGCATCTTCCACCGTCATATCCAATATGTCCGCAATATTTTTGCCTTTATACGTTACTTCAAGTGTTTCCCTGTTATATCTTTTGCCGTGGCATACTTCACATGGCACATAAACATCAGGCAGAAAATGCATTTCAATTTTGATGATTCCGTCGCCGCGGCACGCTTCACACCGTCCTCCTTTCACGTTAAAGCTGAAGCGCCCTTTTTTATAGCCTCTTACTTTTGCTTCATTTGTAGCTGCAAATACGTCCCGGATATCGTCGAATACCCCTGTGTAGGTTGCCGGATTCGATCGAGGCGTTCGTCCAATTGGCGATTGGTCGATGTTAATGACTTTATCTAAATGCTCGACCCCTTTTATTTCTTTAAATGCTCCGGGCTTTGTTTTCGCATTGTTCAGCTTTTGCGCCAATGCTTTTTGCAATATTTCATTTACCAATGTGCTTTTTCCCGATCCCGATACACCGGTGACAGCAATAAACAGGCCTAAAGGGAATGTTACGTTCACTTTTTTCAAATTATTTTCGCAAGCTCCCTTTACTTCAATGAAACGGCCGTCCGGTTTCCTTCTTTCGATTGGCAGCGGAATGAATTTTTTCCCTGACAAATATTGTCCAGTAAGCGAACGTTCATTGTTCATCACTTCTTCAGGCGTCCCTGCCGCTACAACTTGTCCGCCATGCACACCCGCACCCGGACCGATATCGATCAAATAATCAGCTGCCAGCATTGTATCTTCATCATGTTCGACAACAATCAGCGTATTGCCGATGTCGCGCATATTTTTCAATGCCTTGATCAACTTATCGTTATCCCTTTGATGCAAACCGATCGATGGTTCATCCAAAATATAGAGGACGCCAGTTAATCTGGAGCCTATTTGCGTTGCCAAGCGGATTCTTTGCGCCTCTCCGCCTGAGAGCGTTCCTGCGGATCTGCTTAACGTTAAATAATCCAAGCCAACGTCAATTAAAAAATTCAACCGTTCCTTTATTTCCCGTAAAATTAATTTGGCAATCGCCATTTCTTTTTCCGATAACGATAATTGATCGAAAAATTGGTACGCTTCGCGAATGGATAAATCGGCCACTTCACCGATATGGCGCCCGTCGATCAAAACAGCAAGGCTTTCCTTTTTCAGACGGTGCCCTCCGCATGTAGGACATGGCTGATTGGTCATGTATTTTTCCATTTGTTCCCTTATAAAATCGGAGGTCGTTTCTTTATAGCGGCGCTCAACATTGCGGACAACACCTTCAAATTCGATATAGTTTTCCCGAATTTGGCCAAAGTCGTTTTCGTAACGGAAATAAATTTTTTCTCCGCTGCTGCCGAATAAAAGTTTTTCCAGCAGATGTTTCGGTATGTCTTTAACCGGTATGTCCATATCTATGCCGTAGTGATCGCAAACCGCTTGAAGAAGCTGCGGGTAATATTGGGAGCTTGTCGGTTCCCACGGTGCAATCGCATGTTGTTTTAATGATAAATTTCGGTTCGGTATAACAAGATCGATGTCTACTTCAAGTTTTGAACCTAAGCCATCGCACTCAGAACATGCTCCATACGGACTGTTAAAGGAAAACATTCGCGGTTCAAGCTCCCCGATGGAAAAACCACAAATCGGGCAAGCGTGATGTTCACTGAAGAGCAGTTCTTCGCCATCGATTATATCAATGATGACTCTTCCTCCCCCCAGCTTCAACGCCGTCTCAATGGAATCTGTCAAGCGGCTTTCAATGCCTTCTTTGACAATAATCCTGTCAACCACCACATCGATGGAATGTTTTTTATTTTTTTCAAGTGAAATGTCATCGGTCAGTTCCATCATGTCGCCGTCAATTCGGACGCGGACAAAGCCTTGTTTTTTAATTTCTTCCAATGTTTTGACGTGCATACCTTTTTTCCCAGACACAACCGGCGCCAACACTTGCAGTCTCGTCCGCTCCGGATATTCCAAAATCCGGTCAACCATCTGTTCTATTGTTTGCGAAGAAATTTCAATCCCATGAACAGGACACGTCGGCCGGCCGACGCGGGCAAAAAGAAGGCGCAGATAGTCATAAATTTCTGTCACCGTTCCGACCGTCGAACGCGGATTTCTGCTCGTCGTTTTCTGATCGATGGATATGGCCGGTGACAGCCCTTCAATCGCATCAACATCAGGCTTATCCATCTGCCCCAAAAATTGGCGGGCATACGCGGATAAAGACTCTACATATCTGCGCTGTCCTTCTGCATAAATGGTATCAAAAGCTAAAGAAGACTTTCCCGAACCGGATAATCCTGTGACAACGACAAGTTTGTCCCTTGGTATTGTGACATCTATGTTTTTCAAATTATGGGAGCGCGCTCCCTTTACGATAATTTTATCCGTAGCCATATTTGTCATCCTTCCGCTTTTAGCTCTAAAATAAGATCGCGCAATTCAGCAGCTCTTTCAAAATCCAGTGCTTTGGCTGCTTCTTTCATTTCTTTTTCCATTTCGGCGATCACTTTCTCCCTTTCTTTTTTCGTCATTTTGCTTAATTTCACTTCTTTTTCTGCTTTATACTCTTCAGCATCCTCTGCAGCATACGTTGCCCTAATGACATCGCGAATATCTTTTTGAATCGTTTTTGGAGTAATCCCGTGCTTGCGGTTATATTCTTCTTGAATCGCACGCCGCCGTTTTGTTTCATTAATAGCGATTTCCATTGATTTTGTCATTGTATCGGCGTACATAATCACATGCCCGTTTGCATTCCGAGCTGCTCGCCCAATCGTTTGAATCAGCGAGCGCTCTGAACGGAGGAATCCTTCTTTATCTGCATCCAAAATTGCGACTAAGGAAACTTCCGGTATGTCGAGGCCTTCTCTCAACAAGTTGATGCCGACAAGCACTTCATGTTTTCCAAGCCGCAAATCGCGAATGATTTCAATCCGCTCAAGAGTCTTGATCTCTGAATGAAGGTATGTCACTTTAATGCCGATTTCACGCAAATAATCCGTCAGATCCTCCGCCATTTTCTTCGTCAACGTTGTCACAAGCACCCGTTCATTTCGTTTTACCCGCTTTTGAATTTCTCCGATTAAATCGTCGATTTGCCCTTCGATTGGCCGTACATCAATGGTTGGGTCCAAAAGGCCTGTTGGCCGGATAATCTGTTCGACCACATCAGAACAATGTTCCAGCTCATATGGACCGGGGGTTGCCGAAACATAGATGACGTTTTTCATATGTTTTTCAAATTCTTCAAACCTTAAAGGGCGGTTATCGAGGGCTGAAGGCAAACGGAAGCCGTGATCGACAAGCACTTGCTTTCTTGCTTGGTCGCCGTTGTACATGCCGCGGATTTGCGGAATCGTCACATGGGATTCATCAATCACAATCAGGAAATCATCGCCAAAATAATCTAAAAGCGTGTAAGGAGTGGATCCCGGCGGCCTTAATGTAAGATGGCGGGAGTAATTTTCAATTCCGGAGCAAAAGCCCATTTCCCGCATCATTTCTAAATCATATTTCGTCCGCTGTTCCAATCGCTGCGCCTCCAAAAGCTTCCCTTGCTCCCGAAGTTCTTTAAGCCGCTCATCTAGCTCCTTCTCAATATTGGCAATGGCAATTTTCATTTTCTCCTCTCTTGTGACGAAGTGAGAGGCCGGGAAAATTGCCGCATGCTCACGGTCTCCGATAATTTCCCCAGTTAGTGCATCAACCTCGCGAATCCGGTCGATTTCATCTCCGAAAAATTCCACCCTAATGCAATGCTCGTCCCGTGAAGCAGGGAAAATTTCCACAACATCCCCACGGACGCGAAACGTTCCCCTGCGAAAATCAACATCGTTTCGTTCATACTGGATATCGACTAAACGGTGCAGCAATTCGTTCCGATCCATCTCCATTCCGGTTCTTAAACTGACAACAAGCTCGCGGTATTCCTCAGGGGAACCTAAACCATAGATACAAGATACACTGGCAATGATGATGACATCCTTCCGTTCAAACAAAGCGGATGTGGCAGAGTGTCTGAGCTTATCGATTTCGTCGTTAATGCTTGCATCTTTTTCTATATACGTATCTGTCTGCGGAACATACGCCTCCGGTTGATAATAATCATAATAGCTGACAAAATACTCAACAGCATTGTTTGGAAAAAATTCTTTAAATTCGCTGTATAGCTGCCCCGCCAGCGTTTTATTATGTGCAATCACAAGCGTCGGCTTGTTGACTTCTTTAATAACGTTGGATATTGTAAATGTTTTGCCCGTTCCCGTTGCTCCCAACAGCGTTTGGTGTTTTTTCCCTTTTTTTATTCCATCCACCAATTCTTTAATGGCTTTCGGCTGATCGCCCTGAGGCTGATATTTTGAAACCAATTCAAACCGATCCATGGAATTTCCTCCGTTTCAAAAAAGCATATAATTTATTTTAACACATATACAAGATGAATCACCAAAAATACGAACTGACGTTTGTTTTTTTACCATAATAAAAACCTGTTGAAAATAGAACAGGTCTTAGGAAGATTTCTTTTTTTCCTTCACCATGCTTCTCGCAACAATAAAACCGGCGGCCAAACTGGCAACATCCAAAATGGCAATATAAATGGTGTCCATATGTCCGGCTAAATAAGAGGCAAATAACAATCCCGCAGTAAGCAATGTTGCTACTAGATAACTGTAGGTCACTCTTGTAAATAACAAAACAAGCAAAAAAGGAACGAAGGTGGCGAGAACGAGCTTAATCATCATAAAACCTCTTTCTGTCATCCGTTTTACTTCTATTATAGTGAAGTCTTCAAAAGGAGCAAGCTTATCGTTTACAAAACAAAAAACCCTCACGTTTTTTGCGAGGGCAATAGCATCAACTTTTTTGATAAATCTCTTTATGCTCTAAAAAAGCATTGTATGCCAAACCGAGCGCACCGCAAAGCCCAGCGTTGTCTCCTAACCCCGGCGGAACAATGTAGTCAGCTATTTTTTCGGAAAGCAATTCATGTTGAATATATCCGTTTAAAAGTTTTTGCACATTTTTTCTGATTAGAGGGAAAATTTGTTTTTGTTTGCTGACCCCTCCGCCTATCACTACTTTTTTTGGCGACAACACTAAAATAAGATTGCTGATGGCTTGGGCAATATAAAAGGCTTCCAATTCCCACACTTTTTCATCCCCAGCCAAATCCTGCCCCTTTTTTCCCCAGCGTCTTTCAATGGCAGGCCCTGACGCCATTCCTTCCAAACAATCATGGTGATACGGACAAATACCTTTAAACGCATCTTCGGGATGCCGGCGCACAAGCATATGCCCCATTTCCGGATGAATCAGCCCGTGAACAAGCCGACCTTCGACAAACGCTCCGACGCCAATGCCTGTCCCGATTGTCATATAAACACAGCTATCGAGCCCTTTGGCTGCCCCCCATTTCGTTTCGCCAAGCGCAGCCGCATTGACATCTGTATCAAAACCGATTGGGATTTTAAATTCTTTTTGCAGCACACCGACAAAGTTCGTTTGCACCCATTGCAGTTTTGGTGTTGATGTAATATATCCGTACGTTTTGCTTGAGCGATCCAAATCAACCGGGCCAAATGTACCGATTCCGAGCGCTTGAATACCTTTATCGCGAAAATAATCAATGACCTCTTTGAATACTTCATCAGACGTTGTCGTTGGCAGGGTGATTCTCTCCTTCACATTTCCGTTTTCATCCCCGACCCCGCAAACAAATTTCGTTCCTCCAGCTTCAATTGCACCTAACAACATTTTCGGTTCCCTCCATGTCAATTACCCCATTGCATTGATGAAACATCTTGAATGCGTTTTCTGCTATCTTCCAAATTATAATCAATCTCTTTTATGAATGGAAGAGGGAAATGAAATTTTAAAGATGATGCGGATGATGTGTTCAATGATTTCTTTACGTTCCAAGACTTTTCGCAATAAAAAACCGTCAGACTTAAAGCTGACGGTCATACTTCTTGTTTTTTGATTTCAATAGATATTCAATTTCTGACAATTAGAATTATTGCAGTACCCATTGTTCCGGTTTCAAGTCCTGTTTCCCGCTTCTGTCTAGTAAAATCGTTAAACTGATAAGAGTTACCAAAACGGTCGCCCCCATATCCGAAAGAATTGCGATCCAAAGGGTAAGCCATCCCGGTATGGTGAGCAAAAGAGCCATTGCTTTTAACCCTAGGGCAAGGGCGATATTGAGCTTAATGATTCTGTTCACTTTTTTCGATGTTGAAATTGCTTCGGGAAGCTTTCCAAGGTGATCCTGCATTAAGACGATATCGGCGGTTTCGATGGCGCTGTCCGTTCCTTTTCCCATTGCAATCCCTAAATCAGCTGCCGCGAGTGCGGGGGCATCGTTAATTCCATCTCCGATCATTGCTGTTTTTCCAGATAATGATAATTGTTTCACCTTTTCCACTTTTTCTTCCGGCAATAGACCGGCGAAATATTCGCTTACACCGACTGCTTTCGCCACTTTTTCAGCCGTTTTTTCGTGGTCGCCAGTCAGCATAACGATGCGTTTCACACCTGCTTGATGAAGATTGCGGATGACTGTTCTGCTTTCCGGACGAATTTCATCGGCGATGCCGGCAATTCCCAGCACTTTTTCTTGATCTGAGACTAAAACGATTGTTAATCCGTCTCGTTTAAATGAATCGATCTGTTCTTTCACCTCTTCGCGAATCAAAAGATGATTGACGGTTTTTTCGTTGCCGGCAAAATATTCTTTTCCATTGATTTTGGCCTTAATGCCTTCTCCTGAAATGGTTTGAACGAACTCAGGATCGATGAGGGGGACATTCATTTCTTTTATTTTTTTCTTGATTGCTGCGGCGATCGGATGTGTAGATGATTTTTCGATCGATCCGATAATCGTCCAAAAAGATTGATCATATTCAATATATTTCTCTACGTGCGGTTCCCCTTTCGTCAAGGTTCCTGTTTTATCAAAAGCAATTGTTCCCATCTTGCCCAGCTGTTCTAAATAAACACCGCCTTTTACGAGAATGCCTTTCCGCGCATTTTTCGTAATGCCGGAAACAATGGCAATTGGCGAAGATAAAACGAGTGCGCACGGGCAGCCAACAATTAAGACGGCCAAACCTTGATAGAGCGAATCGATCCAGCCAGTTCCAAAAAGGAGCGGCGGAACGAATATGACGATAGCTGAAATGATCATGATCAACGGCGTATAATAGCCCGCAAACTTGTTAATAAATTGTTCCGTTGGTGTTTTCGTTTCTTGCGCTTCTTCCACTAAATGCAAAATTTTGGCTAAAGATGAGTCTTCGTATGCCTTGGTAATGTGAATCTGCAAAACTCCTTCATTGTTGATGCTTCCGCCAAACACTTTGTCGCCTTTATCCTTTTGAACAGGGAGCGATTCCCCGGTAATCGCCGCTTCGTTGACAGAGCTTTTCCCTTCCAGCACTACACCGTCCGAAGGAATTTTTTCGCCCGGCCGAACGAAAACGACATCCCCTGATTTGAGTTCATGAATGGACACCTTTTTCTTTACGCCATTTGCAAGAACCGTTGCTTCGTTGGGGGCAACGTCAAGAAGCGACTCAAGGGAACGCCGGGCTTTTTCCATTCCCAAGCCCTCCAAATATTCGTTCAGCCCAAATAAAATAGCGACCACTGCTCCTTCTTTCCACTCCCCGATTCCAAAGGCGCCAATTAATGCAATTGTCATAAGGGTGTCGATATTAAATTTCAAACGAATAAGATTTTTGGCGCCTTTCATAAACGTTTGATAACCGCTGATGGCAGTGGCGGCAATATATAGCAGAACAGCTACAGATTCCTGTCCATTCAATTCAAAAAGAATGGCGAAAACAAAAGCCGACACCGAAATTCCCAAAAACCATAACATATTAGGGCGGGGTTCTCCTTGCTGAGAAGCTTCCTCAATATAGGCTCCATCTTTCGCTAAAATTTTTTTCACTTTGGCAAGATCAATTTCTTCATTTACATAAAGTTTGCCGGACTGAAAATGGAGTTTAGCATTTGTCCCATGATCAAGTTTTTGTATTTGCTGTTCCATATCCTTTGCACAATTTGCACAAGATAACCCTTTTACCCGATACTGGATCATTGCCGATCCCTCCAAATGAAATCACGTGATAAATTCATTTTATGTGTTTATATGAATAGATGTTCATATTTTATGAGTCTATTTTAAAAAAAATGAGCTAAACTGTCAATCTTTTTTTTCAACAAACTTATTTTCCCCCCCAATATGGAAAATATTATGTTATAATTGGTTTCGAAATCCGATATCGATTTTCGATAATATAAAGGACGATCGCAATGGAAGAAAAAGTTTTACGAAAATTGTTTCTCGGTTTTATTCATATCCATATTTTGCATCATGCGAACGAACATCCAATATTCGGTTTATGGATGCTGGAAGAACTGAGGCGGCATGGATATAACATAAGCGCCGGAACTCTTTATCCGATTCTCCATTCAATGGAAAAGGATGAGCTATTGCAAAAAGATGAGCGAAATGTTGATGGAAAAATAAGAAAATATTATACAATCACTCAAAAAGGAGCAGCTGTTTTAAAAGAAGCCCGCGCGAAAGCATATGAACTTTTTAAAGAAATAAAAGATGAAAGAGGAGATTGACATGAAATTGTCAAAATGGAGAACATTCGCCGAAATCTTCGCTGTTGCCACAAGGCTTGGTTTTACTTCGTTCGGAGGCCCCGCCGCTCATTTAGGATATTTTCACGAAGAATATGTTCGAAGAAGAAAATGGTTAGATGAAAAAAGTTATGCGGATCTAGTTGCCTTATGCCAGTTTCTCCCCGGGCCGGCAAGCAGCCAAGTCGGCATCGGAATCGGTGTCATGCGCGGAGGGATTTGGGGAGGAATTGTTGCTTTCCTCGGCTTTACTTTCCCATCAGCTGTTGCCTTAATGATTTTTGCCCTCATTCTGAAAAATGCAAATCTTGAGGATGGCGGCTGGATTCACGGATTGAAAATTGTCGCTGTTGCTGTTGTGGCCAGTGCGATCATAGACATGGCGCATAAATTGACGCCAGACCGAAGGCGGAAGCTGATTGCACTCGGGTCTCTTGTCATCACATTGTTGTGGCAAAGCGCTTTTTCACAAGTTGTTGTCATTTTGATGGCTGCTGTGATCGGTTTTTTGTTTTACAAAAATAAAGAAAACTTTCAACAAATGTCCATACATGTGCCCATTTCCAATCGTTTCGCCATCAGTTGTTTACTGTTGTTTTTTAGTTTGCTTTTCACACTCCCTTTATTAAAAAGTTTGACTTCCTCCCATTGGATCGGAATGATTGACAGTTTTTACCGTGCAGGTGCCCTCGTCTTCGGCGGCGGACATGTCGTGCTTCCGCTGCTTGAGAGGGAATTTGTGCCGGCCGGACTTCTGTCAGAGGAAAAGTTTTTAGCAGGTTATGGCGCCGCCCAAGCAGTCCCCGGTCCATTGTTTACATTTGCCGCATATATCGGTGCAGCCATGAGCGGATGGACAGGAGGAATCGTGGCAACGACTGCTATCTTTCTTCCCGCATTTCTCCTTATTTTCGGCACCTTGCCGTTTTGGGGAAAACTTCGCAGCAATCCGAACATCAATGGAGCACTCATGGGAGTCAATGCGGCTGTCGTCGGAATGTTGATTTCAGCCTTTTATCAGCCTATTTGGACCAGTTCCATCCTTCAACCGATTGACTTTGCATTCGCCGCCATCTTATTCAGCATGCTGGCATATTGGAAAATAGCTCCATGGGTCATTGTCTTAACGGGCGCCCTTGGAGGAACATTCCTTTCCATTTTATAAAACAAAAGGGCAGCTTTCCCTAAAAAACTGCCCTTTAACCGCTTATCCGGCTCCCTCTACTTCCCATTTTTTCTCATCTTGAACAAATAAGATCCCTAGCTCGTGGTGTTCTCCTTCGTATAAAGCTCGTTGAACAAAACGAACTTCTTTATTATGTCCTAAAATTTCAAGCTTGCAATACGCCCTGTTCGTTTGCAGCGCCGCATAAAACTCTGATACGTTCTTTACGTTTATGCCATTTGCTTTGATGATCACTTCTCCCGTTTTAATGCCCATTTTTTCCCCCGGAGATTGGGGAAGCGTGCCTAAAACAACTAATCCATCGTCTCTTTTCGAAAAGTAAAAGGCGGCCGAGTCATCATTCATTCTCTGTTTTATCGAAATAGCCATTTTCCCTGCCAGAGCCAAGACGGCGGCCGCAAAGGCTAAAAAGGATACCCACAAAGAGGCAACTGCAATGATAAAGGAAACCAATCCGAGGTATGCGATGCGCCTTCCTGTTGTTTGAACGCTTTCTTTGGGCAGGGATCCTTGAATTCTTTGCTTAAAGCCAAGAAAAAACGGAATCATGAATAATGAAAATGGTTCTCCGTTGATCGAAATTACCGGCCACCACGAAAAAGGCGATTCAAGCTGGCCGCCGGGAACGATGAGCAATACAGGCAACAGCCACATCCTATTCGCCAAGTGGTTGCCGATCGGAAGTCCTCTTTTGCTTTTAATAATAAACGGTGAGGTACGGACATGAGCTGTTCGGTAAATGAGTATTCCTTCGCAAATTAAAAGAAGGCTCATCATGATTGCAAGGGCGCTGTAGCTTGTCCGATCGATCTCTGCAAAAAATTGTTGAATCGATTGATTCTGATCGGCTATTTGACTAAGAAAAGCCGTTAAGATCATCGTTCCGCCCAACGTCACAGCGGCCGACAAAAACCGAGGATTGAATGTCAAACTCACAATCAATGTCCATACCGTCCACAAAACTATAGTGCCGAAAGGAAGCCACAATCCAACTAAAAAGAAAATGACCGACAAAATCAATCCAGCCAAAATTCCTTTTGTATAAGTAAAACGAATATCATCAAAGACATCGTATACTCGCACATGAAAAGAGCGGCGTTCCCTCTTTACTCGCCAAACGCCATTTAAATAAGCAAAGATGAGAAAGAAATAAACAAAAGGATGGAGAAAAAAACGGCCTATGCCCATAAGCAATTCCAATAGCCACTGCCCAGCCAAAAGGCTCACCCCTTTAAAACTTCAAGCTTTCCTTTATTTTATCAAATCTCGTTCAAATGCGGGCAGGGGAATTTTATTTTGTCAAAGAATTCATTTAGCTGCTGTTCATTCAATTCGGGAAGACCATCCCCGAAAAATATGCAGATTAAAAAGGAAATGTGTTTTATTACTTAGCGCCGAGCTAGGAGGTCACGTCTCCAAATTTATGTTGTCCCAAATCAAGCTATCTGATGCGGCAGAAATTTCAGCAATAAAAAAGACTGTCTAAAAAGTCCATTTTTCGTTTCAATGTTTCCATGTAAAAGACCCAAGAATGTTGATATAACAGCATTCCTGGGTCTTGTTTTTTTTATAAATTCGTCTGAAAAACCGTTTTTTGGGACAGCGCCCTTTTTTCGGGCTATATTGCCAATAAAGAGATGGCCGTCTGCAATTGCAAATCGTTTTTAGGAGAGCGAACTTGTTTTTGAATCTGCTCATTTATTTTGAGCGCTGCTTGTTTGTCTATGATTCCTGTCACAGGGAGCCCGTTGATTTGTTGAAAAGCTTTCACGGCGATTTCCGTTCCTTTATCAAAGTATCCGTCTGTTCTGCCAGTTTCAAACCCTAATCCAGATAATAAAATTTGCAAGCTTTTCACTTGTTCATTGTTCATATCTCTCTTTAACGGTTGATCCACGAACAAAGGCCCAACGTGAAAATATTTTGGCTGTGAAACTTTCACTGTCGGTTCAATGCCTTTATCATGAATCCAATTTCCGTTCGGCGTCAGCCATTTATATAATGTCAGCTTAATGTTGCTTCCGTCGTCCAAAGGGATTGTTTGCTGAACAGTTCCTTTTCCGAACGATGTCTCACCAACGGCCGCATATCCCCCCGCTTCTTTAAGGGCAGCCGCCAATATTTCAGAAGCAGAAGCGCTCCCTTTATCTATTAACACGGCAATCGGATAAGGCTTCTTTTCTTTTAGTTTTGAATAAAAGGGCTGTCTTTTCCCATTTCGATCCTCAATCTGGACATATGGCACGTTTTGGGGGATAAGCTGCTGCAAAATTTGTTCGACTGTTTGCAAATATCCTCCAGGATTGCCGCGCACATCGATCACAAGTCCATCGATCTGTGTTTTTTCTAAGTTTTCCAGCTTTTCTTTAAAATCGTCTCCTGTTTTTTCCGAAAAAGATGTAATATTTAACACGCCGATTCGTTTTCCGTTTTTGTTTGCCAAGGAACTAAAAACAGTTTCGATCGGTATTGTATCCCGCTTAACTTTAACAGAAAGCAATTCATTATGGCCGGGCCTTTTGATCGTCAAACGGACAAACGTTCCTTTTTTCCCGCGGATTTTCAGCACTACTTCCTGCAAATCCAAATTCGATACTGGTCTGCCGTCAATTTTTATTATTTCATCATTCGGTTTAATGCCTGCTCTTTCCGCCGGTGAATGTTTAAATGGAGAAATAATCACAAATTTTTCGTTTTGCATGCCGACCTCAGCACCAATTCCTTCAAAAGATGAATCAAGGGATTGGGTAAACTGCTGAACGGTTTCTTTATCCATGTAAACAGAATAAGGGTCTTCCAATGTAGACAACATTCCTTGAATGGCTCCTTCCAGAAGCCGTTTGTCGTCAACAGAATCGACATATTTTTCTGTAATGATTTCGTACGCTTGTTTCAGCTTTTCAAAATCGGGAACGGTATCAATGCTTTCTGTTGCAGAAGCTGATATCACTTCATTTTGCAAGGCAAATCGATAATCACCGTTCATAAATACCCATATCCCGATGATCAATGCCGTCATCAATCTGATCATCCATGTCTTCATATCGATACTTCCTTTCCAACAGTCCGAATTATTTATAGAGTGTACAAAGCATGTATTATTCATGTATGGATTGAAGGAAAGAATATATCTATAAAATCAAATGACCGTCATCTCAATCGATGACGGTCATTATCAAGGCCGATGAATCACGTTTGTGATTTCAATGAAAAGATTACGGAAGGACGCTTAACGGATTGATAACGTTTGACTTGCCTTGCCAAGGTCCGTTGTGAACTTCAAAGTGCAAATGCTGCCCTGTAGATCTTCCTGTATTCCCCATGTAGCCGATAAACTGCCCTTGGCTTACTCTTTGCCCATTGGAAACATTTATGCTCCGCAAATGTCCGTAGAGTGTTGTATAGACTTTGCCATTTATGTTATGAGTAATTAAAATGACATTTCCGTATCCGCTCTTTTGTCCAGCAAAACTAACCGTGCCTCCTGCTGATGCATATACAGGAACTGTGCCCCGTTTGGCAATATCAATACCGGCATGGAATCTGCCCCATCTTGATCCCATTTTTGATGTTAAAACACCTGAAGCTGGCCAAATAAACGCTCCGCTTCCGGCTGCTGATGAAACAGAAGGTGCTGAAGACGAATTGGAATGACTTGTAGATGTAGCTTGGGCTTTCTGCTTTCTTATGTACTCTTGCTGCTGCTGTTCAATAATCCTCTCCTGCTCTTTTAGAAATGCTTCTTGATCCGCCAATTCATCCAGTTCATCCATGGCTTGGCCGTATTCAACTTCTAGAACCCCGAGAAGCCTGTCTTTTTCATCCACTTTCTTGTCCAGTTCCTGTTTCAATGCTGCCAGTTCAGACAAAGCTTTTTCTAAATTGGAAAGGTCTTGATTCAGTTTGGCCTCTGCTTCCTCTTTCAGCTTCATATCCCGCTGATGCTCTTCAATAATTTTTCTGTCGGCTTCAACAAGCGTCGTAACGGCGCTGATGCGGTTGACAAAATCGTTAAAGCTTTTTGCACCTAACAATACATCAAGATAGTTGATGACACCGCCGCTTTCCTGAAGCGATTTCGCCCGCTCCTTCAAAAGATCATTGCGTTTTTCGATCCGCTGCTTCACTTCTTCAATTTGTTTTTTCAGTTCTTCAATATCCGCTTTCGTTTTATTAATCTCTTTTTCTTTCGCTTCAATTTTTTCGCCAGTATCCAGCAACTGTTCATTCAATTTTTCTACTTCTGCATTTAATTGATTTTTCTTAGCTTCCAAATCTTTTAATTCGTTTTTCTTTGCTTCAATATTTGATTGAATATTGGAACGGTCATTTTGGATTTTTGCTTTCTTTTGTTCAAATGTCTCTGCAAGCGCTTTATTGCTCAAAGGTATGAATGCACCGCTTGTCCCAATGATCGCTGCAAGACTTAAAGTAATGAATTGTTTTTTCACGATTCGGTTCCCCCTCTTCGCATGGTTTCACTGATATTCTCGACCAATTATGTATAAGCAGTCTGACAGACTATTAGTCTGTCAAACTACACTTTTAAAAATTTGCGTATGGACATGACGCTTCCCCAGACTCCAATTAACGACCCGAGCAGCAATAAAACGGCGGAAATTTGGAACACAAAAGGCGAAAACGGCAAGAGTTCCACGAATGTTCCTTGAATGTACGGTACGGCGAAATCGACAAGACTGTTATAGCAAACGATTAAGATCGCGATCGGGATAACAGCTCCCAAGGCACCGAGCAACAAGCCTTCAAGGAAAAACGGCCACCGTATAAACCAATTTGTCGCACCGACTAATTTCATAATTTCAATTTCCCGTCTTCTGGCAAAAATTGTAATTTTAATCGTGTTTGATATTAAGAACATGGCTGTAAATACTAGACCAATGACTAAAACTAAACCGATGTTTCTCGATATATTGACGACTTTGAATAATCTTTTAACTGTATCCTCTGCGTATTTGACATCTTGAACGTTTTCAAATTTTCTTATTTCTTTCGCCAGAGCCGGTGTGTCTTCAGGATTTTTGGCTTTTACGATGAAAACATCGTTTAAAGGGTTGTCCTGTTCAAACAGCTTGAATGATTCCCCTTCTTCGCCAAAACTTTTTATCAGTTTTTGCAGTTCTTGGTGTTTTGAAGAAAACTGGATGCTTTGCACTTTGTCCAATTGTTTCAGATTTTCTTCCAACTGAGATTGGGCGTTTTTGTCAGCCGTTCTGTCAATTAGCACTGTCATCTCAACACTATCTTCAATGTTGTTGGCAATATTATTGAGATTCATCATGACTACGAGAAAAGTTCCAACTAATAACAGCGTTACGGTTACAGCCGAGATGGATGCAATCGTCATCCATGTGTTTCGGCCGAGACTTTTCATTGTCTCGCGCAAATGTCGTACGAGAGTTTTAATCATAAAGACCATACTCCCCTCGTGCTTCATCGCGGACAATTTTCCCGTCTTCAATCGCAATGACTCGTTTCCTCATCGTATTCACAATGATTTTATTATGCGTTGCCATCAACACCGTTGTGCCGCGATTATTGATTTCCTCCAACAATCGCATAATTTCCCAAGAAGTATCGGGATCCAGGTTCCCCGTCGGCTCATCAGCGATAATAACAGGCGGATTATTGACGATCGAACGGGCAATGGAAACGCGCTGCTGTTCTCCTCCAGATAATTCATCAGGAAAAGAACGAGCTTTATGCTTTAATTGGACAAGATCCAAAACATCGAGTACTTTCTTTTTAATATTTTTCGGATGGTCGCCAATGACCTCTAAGGCAAAGGCAACATTCTCATAAACAGTCAGTTTCGGCAGCAGCTTAAAATCTTGAAACACCACGCCGATTTTTCTGCGAAGATAAGGAACTTCTCTTTCTTTCAAATTTTCAAGTTGAACACCGTTTATGACAATACTGCCTTTTGTCGGCTTTTCTTCCCTGTACATCAATTTAATGAATGTTGATTTCCCTGCGCCGCTGGGACCAACAATATATACAAATTCCCCAGCATTTATTTTTATTGATATTCCATTGATGGCTAAAACACCGTTTGGGTATGTCTTATAAACATCTTTCATTTCTATCATGCTATCACCTGAAGTATTCTGTCAAAAGAATAATTTTTTGCGTTTCTTGAAACATTTTCATGTTTTCGATCGTCTATATATTGTAGTAATAAAAAAGAAACAGCACTTATTCCACAAAATTTATTATAACATCATTTTTCGTCAAAAATAGACCTTTTCATATTACATTTTTATTTCAATCTCGTAATTTGCAAGAAAATTTTTAATATTTTCGTAACAAAAAAATGAAATAAATCCCATTTTTTCTATAAACTGAATAAAAAATGGCGAAATGTTATCGCCATTTTTCGTGTTTTCAACTATTTTTTTGCTGAAAGCCAATCCGCAACAACATCCGCTTCCTCTTCGTTCAATATGCCTTTCGGCATAGCTCCTTTGCCGTTCACAATAATGTTTTTAATTTCATCCTTATTGTATTTGCTGCCAACCTTCTGCAAATTAGGACCGGACGCACCTTCAAGGTTCTGTCCATGGCAGCCTGTACAATTTTGTTTAACAAGTTGTTCTGCTTCTGCAGTGCTATTATTTTTGGCACCTCCGGCATCTCCGTTCTCTTCTGTATTGTTGCCGCCTCCGCATGCTGCTAATAAAAACGACAATCCTAAAAATAGTGCCAATGCCTTTTTCACAATGAAGCCTCCCTTCAATTGGATTCAGGGATATTATAACCCACTATCAGCAATTTCACCCTTTAAGGATTTGAACAACATTTTACAATCTTGTGAAATGAATGTTAGAACTGAAATTGACAATTTTAGTGATTTTTTTGAAGGAATCGGACTTGACTATATTATCTTCCATAAAATTGATGTAATACCGCTGAGTGAACATCCTCCATCGGGTTCATTTTGAAAACGAAAAACCGGGCGCAAACTCACTGCTTCCGCCCAGCTTTCCCGCAAAACAAATAACCTGTGAGAACAACATCTGATGAGATGCGATCCTCTCCAAAAAATTTTATTGCAATTTTAAACGTAAATACGCATCGATAAAAGGGTCGATTTCTCCGTCCATTACGGATTGAACGTTCCCGATCTCGACATTTGTCCGGTGGTCCTTCACTAGCGAATAAGGGTGAAAGACGTAAGAGCGAATTTGGCTGCCCCAGCCGATTTCTTTTTGTTCCCCGCGAATTTCGGCCAGTTCTTTTTCCTGTTCCTCCATTTTTTTCTGGTACAACTTTGTTTTTAACATTTTCATCGCGCGTTCCCTGTTTTTAATTTGCGACCGCTCCGATTGGCATGTAACGACAATACCTGTTGGCAAGTGAGTAATCCGCACCGCTGAGTCGGTCGTATTTACATGCTGGCCTCCCGCACCGCTTGAACGGTACGTATCAATTTTTAAATCTTCGCTCTTAATTTCAACATCGATTTCATCATTGAATTCCGGCATAACTTCGCACGAAACGAATGATGTATGCCGGCGGCCTGATGCATCAAAAGGAGAAATTCGCACTAACCGGTGAACCCCTTTTTCCGCTTTTAAATAGCCATATGCATTATGACCTTTAATCAGCAATGTGACGCTTTTAATTCCGGCTTCATCGCCCGGGAGATAGTCAAGCGTTTCTACTTTAAACCCTTTTTTCTCTGCCCATCTCGTATACATTCGCAAAAGCATCGAACCCCAGTCTTGCGACTCTGTTCCTCCTGCGCCCGGATGAAGTTCCAATATCGCATTATTTTTGTCATAAGGCTCATTTAATAAAAGCTGCAGTTCAAAGTTGTTCAGTTCCTTTGTTAAGGATTTTAATTCCGATTCCAGTTCTTTTTGCAGTTCATCATCAGGTTCTTCTTTAATGAGTTCGTAGGTTACTTGAAGATTTTCAAATGATTCGTGCAAATGATTAAACTCTCCTACTAGCTCTTTTAACCCATTCGCTTCATTAATGACCTTTTGCGCTGCTTGCTGGTCATCCCAAAAATTTGGCGCAGCCATTTGTTCTTCCAATTCTTGAATGCGTTTTTCCTTCTCTTCTAAGTCAAAGAGACCCCCTAAAATCCGCTAATCGCTTAGCCATTTTTCCGAGTTCATGTCGAATGTCTACTAATTCCAATGCATCATCACCTCAAAAATATGCTTTACTTTTGTCAAAGAAAAAGGCAGAGAGACCTCTACCTAATAATAGCGGTTAACGTCCGCAGCAATGTTTGTATTTCTTGCCGCTTCCGCAAGGACACGGATCGTTGCGGCCGACTTCATGCGTTTTCCGAATCGGTTTCTTTTTCTTCGGCTCCACGCCTTCTTTTGGCTGCACAGCCTCGCCAACTGCCACTTCCTGCCGCTCCAGATTGTTTTGTATCTCTGCTTTCATTATATATTTTGTAACATCTTCCTGGATGGATGCAACCATATTTTCAAACATCGCATATCCTTCCATTTGATATTCGCGCAAAGGATCCGTTTGTCCGTAAGCGCGCAAGTGGATGCCTTGACGCAGATGATCCATCATATCGATATGATCCATCCATTTTGAATCAACCGATCGAAGGACGATGACACGTTCAAATTCCCGCATGTTTTCTTCACCAAATGCAGCTTCTTTTTCATCGTAGCGTTGTTTTGCTCTTTCCCAAATAATATCGATGATTTCATCCGCTTCTTTGCCGCGAAGTTCATTTACATTGAATTTGCTTGTTTCATCAAGAATGTTGGCTTTCACCCAGTCAACCAAGCCTTCAAGATTCCAATCTTCAGGGAGCTCTTCCTCAGGAGTGAAAGAGCGTACAACGCGCTCGATCGTTTGTTTGATCATTTCTTCAACATTTTCCCGTAAATTTTCCGATTCCAGCACTTCATCTCTTTGTTTGTAGATAATTTCCCGCTGCTGCCGTAATACATCATCATATTGAAGAAGCTGTTTCCGAGCGTCGAAGTTGTTTCCTTCGACACGTTTTTGAGCTGATTCCACTGCACGCGTAATCATTTTGCTTTGAATGGGCTGGGAATCGTCCATTCCAAGACGATCCATCATGCTCATCATGCTTTCTGAGCCAAAGCGCCGCATTAACTCATCTTCCATCGATAAGTAAAACTGGCTCACTCCCGGGTCTCCCTGGCGTCCAGAACGCCCCCGCAGCTGATTGTCAATTCTGCGGGATTCATGGCGCTCCGTGCCGATGACGGCCAGACCTCCCAACTCTTTTACTCCTTCGCCGAGCTTAATATCTGTTCCACGGCCAGCCATGTTGGTAGCAATGGTTACCGCTCCTTTTTGCCCGGCTTGTTCAATAATTTCCGCTTCCTTCGCATGGTTTTTGGCATTCAATACATTATGCGGAATCCCTTTCTTTTTCAACATATTCGAAATCAATTCAGATGTTTCAACAGCAACTGTACCGACTAAAACCGGCTGGCCGATCATATGTCGCTGGGCAATATCTTCCACGACAGCCTTAAATTTCCCTTCCATAGTCCGATAAACGAGATCCGGACGATCCTCGCGAATAACCGGCTTATTTGTCGGAATGGAAACCACCTGCATGTTGTAAATGTTGCGGAATTCTTCTTCTTCTGTTTTCGCTGTACCCGTCATACCGGCAAGTTTTTCATACATGCGGAAATAATTTTGGAACGTAATGGTTGCGAGCGTCATGCTTTCATTTTGAATTTCAAGCCCCTCTTTCGCTTCAATTGCTTGATGAAGGCCGTCGCTATAACGGCGCCCTTTCATTAAGCGGCCGGTGAACGGATCGACAATGATGACTTGTCCATCTTGCACGACATAATCGATATCTTTATGCATGACGACATGGGCTTTCAGCGCGTTGTTGATATGATGGTTTAATGTAACATTTTTTAAATCGAACAAGTTATTGATTTGAAACGCTCTTTCCGCCTTTTCAATTCCCTCTTCCGTCAGTTGGACTGATTTTGTTTTTTCATCATATGTGTAATCTTTATCTTTTTGCAGCGTGCGGACAAAAGCATTTGCCTGCATGTACAGCTTCGTCGATTTTTGCGCCTGTCCGGAAATGATAAGCGGTGTTCTGGCCTCATCAATTAAAATCGAGTCCACTTCATCAATAACGGCATAATGAAGCGGTCGCTGCACCTTCTGTTCTTTATAAAGAACCATATTGTCCCGCAAATAATCGAATCCTAATTCATTATTTGTTGAATAAGTTATATCGGCTTCATAAGCCGCCTTTTTTTCTTCCCTTGACATGCCGTTTAAATTTAAACCGACTGTCATGCCGAGAAACTCGAATATTTTCCCCATTTCATTGGCATCCCGCTGCGCCAAATATTCATTGACAGTGACAACGTGGACGCCTTTTCTCGTGAGTGCATTCAAATACACTGGCATGGTTGATGTCAATGTTTTTCCTTCACCGGTTTTCATTTCGGCTATATTTCCTTCATGCAGAGCAATGGCTCCCATTAACTGCACTTTAAATGGGTATAAACCGAGAACTCGGTGCGCTGCTTCTCTAACGACTGCGTAAGCTTCAATTAAAAGGTCATCGAGCGTCTCGCCTTTTTCCAACCGTTCGGCAAATTCTCCCGTTTTCGCACGCAGTTCCAGATCTGACAGTTTTCTCATCTCAGGGCCGAGCGCATTGATTTTTTCGGCCATTTTTTCATATCGCGCCAACGTCCGCTTGTTCGGATCAAACACTTTATTTAAAATTCCAAGCATTTTGAACGCTCCTTAAATCAGTTTGTAAAACATGTACGATAGGTTCTCATTAAATTTTATCACTGCTTTTTCAAGCATACAACTTTCGATCGCGAATCATCCATACACCCATGATTGGTCATATGTCCGGTACTTATTGCGAAGGTTCGCGATAGCTAACATTTCTATTATAATAAATTTGCAAAAAAATTACAGCCCATAAAGGGCTGCAATCATTCAAAACGGATTTTATTCATTTGGCTCTATTAGTCCATAGCGGCCGTCTTTTCTGCGATACACAACATTTGTTTTGTTTGTGTCCGCATTTGTAAAGACGAAAAAGTTATGACCCAGCATGTTCATTTGCAAAATCGCTTCTTCTGCATCCATTGGTTTCAAATTGAACCGTTTGGTGCGAACAAGTTCAAGATCTTCTTCTTCCTCTTTTTCATCTGCTTCTCCAACAGCCGGATTGATAAAATATTTTACGTCTACATGCTGTTCGCGAAGCTTTCGATTGACTTTTGTTTTATGCTTGCGTATTTGCCGCTCAAGTTTATCTACTACGAGATCAATGGCTGCATACATATCTTCATGATATTCCTCCGCCCGCAAAACTAAATGCGGCATCGGTATGGTAACTTCAATTTTCGATTGTTTGTCGTTATAATATTTCAAATTCACATTTGCAGATGCGCTGACCCCGTTGTCGAAATAGCGGGTAAGTTTGGATAATTTTTTCTCCACATATTCTCTTAAAGCTGGAGTAACCCCAATGTTTTCCCCTCTGACGTTGTAGTTCATCTTCAGCTCCTCCTTTTTTAAGGGATTATTTATATAATTCTATATCCCTTCTTGTTTCCCTTCTTAAAAAAAAAATAACTGTGGCAAATTGTTAAACAAATTGTGATTTTGTCGACATTGGGAAATGGCATAAATCAATGTGTGACGTAAGTTTTCAATTTTTCTTGAATCCTTTTTTTCCATTTTAAAAAAGAAGGGAGAAGCTCATATTTCATAAAAGATTGAAACTGAAGAGGCATAACGCTCTCTAAATCTATTTTTTCCAATTGGTCGATCACAAAATCCATTCTTTTTAGTTCCAGCACCGCTTCGGAATCGTCGGATAAAACAGCTAGCAAAAATGGCCGGGTCGAATCAATTTCATAAATGGCCAGCAATACATCTGCTAATACTTGATCCCGTTCCGTGAAATTGATGTTTTCAAAGCTTGATACGATGTAATAAAAACCCTCTTCAATCGAGTCAAGGAGCTGATAAAAACGGGAAAGCAGTTGGAAATGATCTGCTGTTAACATAAAACCGTTGCTCTCCTATTTTCGTTTATCATAAAAAATTCCGTCAATGGTAGCATTTCCATAAGGATTCATATATTTTTGGAGTGTCGCTTTATTATTTTTTGCGAAAATGATATCTTTCTTGATTTGTTGTTTGAATTGCTCCAATTGTTTTGCCAATGTTTGATTCAGGCTGACGATTTTTTTCCCAAACTCCATTTGCAGCGTGGAAAACGGAGGCTGAAGTTTATTCATTAATTCTTCCCGTTTCGACAGCATCGTTTCAATTTGACGGATCGTTTCATCACGGTTGGATTGTTTCGGATTTTTTGTCAGCTCCACTAGCATTTCAGTTGTTTCCAACAGCTTTTTCACTTCATCCATTATGCTTGTCCGCCTTCTTTATGCTGTTGTTTCCGGTTGATTTGAATGACTTCCTTCCATGTATCCCTAAACTCTGTAACATACTCTTCAACCTCATTTAAAATAGAAATGTCATTTTTAATATTGGCTTCAATTAACCGGCGATTCATATATTCATACATAGCATACATATTTTTGGAAAGGTCAATGTCCATTTTTAAAGTGGACATTAATTCATATAAGATTTTTTGCGCTTTTTGCAAATTGACATTTTTTTGTTCAATGTCGTTTTCTTCGATTGCTTTTTTTGCAAGCTTTAAAAACTTTAAACATCCGTTATACAACATTAAGGTAAGTTCACCCGGCGTTGCAGTTTGTATGCTGTTTTCCAAATAAGACTGATAAGGATTATTTACCGCCATCTTAGACACTCCTAATCTGTTAAAGTTTCAAACAGGCGAAGCCGTTTAAGCGCCTCCGCCGAAAAATTGCATTAAATAGGCTGATTGTTGGTTCGCCCGTTGAATCGCCTGTTCCATGGCCGTAAATTGGCGATAATATCTCGATTCGATTTCTACTAATCTATCATTAAACGCATCAATCCGGTCATTCAAGTCGTCCAAATTTTTGCCGATCGTAAACTGATCATTGGTGGAAAGGGATGTTCCGGCTTTATCTTTTATATTTGTCATCATGCCTTTCAACGAATCGCGAAGACGGCGGGCAATCCCTTTTTCTTCATAAGTGTCTCCGTCAGCCATAAACAAGTTATAAATTGCTTCAGGATTTTCCTTTATTTTCTCCCTGAGTTTGTCTTCATCAATAGTTAGCTTGCCTCTTTCCAAATAATTCGATGTTGTCGTGATTCCAATATCGGCAAGCAGATCAAATTCTTCGGAAGCTCCGGCAACAGGTGTGTATAGGTCAAGCCGCATTTGATCAAGGCCGCTCGATAAAATGGAATCGCTGCGGAGCAGTCCGCTTTTCGCTTTTTCTTCCCACAGTTCGATTTGTTTTTCCGTCATTTCCTCTTTCTGTTCATCCGTTAGCGGCGGATAGTCTCTGAAGCGTTCTTCCGTTAATTTGCCATTAATTTTGCCGATTACCTCATTATATTTGTCAACAAATTTTACAATAGTGTCGAGGATTCCATCAACATCTGTCGCAGTTGAAATCATAACCGGGTTAGCGGTTACTTTTTTTATCGTATACTCCATTCCGCTAATCGTAAAGGTATTGGATGTTTGCACCGTTTCATATCCGTTGATTTTTACGATGGCATTTTTGCCTTCTTTTCCGGCATCAGGCGTAAGTAGAGAGTTTGCATCAACTGTGAATCCAAGACTTGTAACAAAATTTTTCGTCGCATCGTCAGCCGCTTTGATATAACCGCCCTCGCCTGTTTGATTGTTTGTCAAGACCAGCTTTTCCGTGCCGTTTGAATCTTTTATTTTCATGGCAGTAACGCCTAAGTCGGAACTGTTGATTTTGCTGATCACATCGTCAAGCGTATCCGTATTGCTCAATTCAATTTTTACCGTTCTTGCCTCAGTTCCGCCTGGATCCATAACCTCGAATTCCAGCGTTTGGTTTGCAGGTGAATAACCGCTTAAACTGCTTGCGCTCCAAGATGCAGCTTCTGCTAATTGCGACACTTCAATGGTTGCTGAAATATTGGAAGTGGCATTGATTGCCCTTGCCGTAACACTTGATTCATCTGAACTGGTCACCGTTTTTTTTCTGTAGCTTGACTGCCGATAAATTCCGTCAAAAATCAGCCTGTCCAGTTCATCCAGCATTGTATTAATTTCCCGATAGCTGTCCCGCTGCCATTCAAAAATTTGTTTTTGTTGATACATTTTATCAAGCGGAATGCGCTCGGCTTTCATTAAATCTTTCACGAGAGCATCAATATCCATGCCGCTTGCTAAACCTACGATCCTCATCACTTTCCACCCCTGTTTAAATTTTTCGATCTACCAGTAATCCTATCAGTTCTGCCATCGCTGCATACATATCAAGCATTTTTTTCGGGGGAATTTCCCGAATCACTTCTTTTGTGTCTTCATTGACAACCTTTACATAATATTCGCCCAGTTCTTCATGAAGCACAAACTGGATGGATGTTTTCATCGGCTTTAAAAAATTATTAACTTCTTCAACAGCTTCCTTCAATTGATCTTTTATTTTGCCGGCATCCTCCTGTAAAGCCTGCTTCGCATCAAATGATTTTAACAGGTACTCTTCATTCCCCTGCTGCTTTTTCTGCAAAACAGAGCTTCCGGCACCGGCTACCCCTTGAACTTTCATAACCGTTTCCCCCTTGCGCTTATGGACACGATTGTTATTATTTATATCGGTACAAAGAACCATACATTTTAGTATAATTTTACATAAAAACTATTACATATATTACCACTAATGTAAAGACGCCAAATGAAAGAACATTTTGTTGAACGATGATAAGAATGGTGCTATTTTTTATTTATGCTGAGTTTTCATTCATTACGTTTTAAGTAAGGATGGTAACGGATGATCAATATTCTTGTCACGTTGAACGCCAATTATATTCCTCCTTTAAAAGTGATGTTAAGTTCATTGTTTTTCAATAATCCAGAGGAAAAATTTTCCGTATATATGATGTATTCGGATATTTCCGAGGAAAAACTTCAAGAGTTACATATGTTTTTTGAAAAAAACGGTCAATGTTTATTTCCTATTTTTGTCGAGCCAATGCTTTTTGCTGACGCTCCCATTTTTCGCCACTACACATCAGAGATGTATTACCGCCTGGCAGCTCATCAGTTTTTGCCAAATGATTTGGATCGGGTTCTTTACCTCGACCCTGACATTGTCGTCATCAATACAGTGAAAAGTTTTTATGAGAGCGATTTCGAAAATTGCCTTTTTATCGCTGCGGAACATAAACATTCGACAAAAGTGGCATCCCTCTTTAACAAATTGAGGCTGAAAACTCCTAATGCAAAGGGCTATTTTAATACAGGCGTGCTTTTAATGAACCTGGAAGGCATGCGAAAAGCAGTGAATGTAAAAGATATATATCAATTCATTGAAGAAAACCGGCTGAAGCTCGTTCTTCCTGATCAAGATGTTTTGAATGCACTGTATTGGGATAAAATAAAACCTGCTGACTGCTATCGATACAATTTTGATGCCCGCTATTATGAAATCACAAAACGGCTCCCCAATCCCAAGTATAGTTTGGAATGGATTAAACAAAATACCGTTTTTATTCATTACTGCGGAAAAGATAAGCCATGGATGAAAAATTATAAAGGCGAGCTGGGGGCTTTTTATAAACAATACGAAAAGATGGCGGCAAACAGTTAGTTTTCAAGCTTTCGGACAGCTTTTATGGTAAACGTCTTAACTTTAGGGATATTAAGACGTTTTTGTTATATTTCACGGTTGTTTCCATCAATTCGATTTTTTTCATTATTTTTAAATAAAAGGAAGTTATGCAACAGGTGTTCTTTTTCGTGGAGCTTGCCATTCGGCATTTTAACCCTTTCGCCGTTCTTGAACACTTTTGAAGGATCGTTTCTCAATCGTTTCAAGGCAGGAAACTTTAGTCCTTCTCCTGTTTGGCAGCCGATGGAAAATTTATATATGGAACGAAAATGACTTATTATTATTAGCAGCTTTCCAAAAAACAGATTAATGTTTTTTATGAATGAAAGGATTCAACAAGTTGAAAATAGAAGAATAAATAATAAAAGACCTTTCACAAAATTCCACATGCAGGAGGGAACGAATATGGATTTTTTTAAAAAAGGACTGGCACTTGGAATCGGGCTTGCGTTAACAAGCAAAGAACATGCTGAAAAAATTGTGAATGAACTCGTAAAAAAAGGGGAGCTTTCATTAGAAGATTCAAAAGAAGTGATGAACCAATTGATGGAGCGCGGCCAGGAAGAAAAAAATGAATGGCAGCGCCTTATCCGTGAGCAACTGACACAATGGATCCATAAACTTGATCTGGTGACAAAGGATGATTTGAAAAAACTTGAACAACGTATCCAAAATTTAGAAAATAAAAATGAGCAAAAGGAATAGAACTTCTTAAAAAGCCGGCTGTAAAAATAAAGGGGCTGATCAAATGGTTGGGAAAAGAATCCGTCATATCCATCGCTATCGCGAAATCGCTGTTGCTCTCATCCGCAACGGCTTCGGCATGATCGTGGATGAAGTCGGATTTTCGCAATTTTTGTCATTGCCGCAGAAATTTTTTCCTATGAAAAAAGTGAAGCATTCGTTTACAATCGGTGAACGGGTTCGACTCGTCTTGGAGGAGTTAGGTCCAACTTTTGTAAAGCTGGGACAAATTGCCAGTACACGCCCCGATTTGTTTCCCGAAGAAATTATCCGCGAGCTTGAAAAATTGCAAGATCAGGTTCCCCCTTTTTCTTTTGCAGAAGTTCGAGAGATTATCGAACAAGAATTAGGGGGAGAAATAGAAGCATTATTCGATTATTTCGATCAAACACCATTAGCCGCTGCTTCCATCGGACAAGTTCATCAAGCTGTTTTGCGGTCAGGTAAAAAAGTTGCTGTAAAAGTTCAGCGTCCCCGCATTGCCAAAACGATTGAAACGGATTTGGAAATACTTCAAGACTTGGCCTTTTTGGCCGAACACCGTTTGGAATGGGCAGCAAAGTACCAGATCAGGGAAATCGTTGATGAACTTTCCAAATCTCTTCGCGCAGAGCTTGATTACACAATTGAAGCCCGCAATGCGGAAAAAATGCGGCAGCTCCATAAGAATGACTGCGCCATCCATATACCGCAAATCTTTTTGGAATATTCGACGAAACGCGTTTTGACCATTGAATTTGTCGAAGGTGTAAAGCTGAAAGACATTGCAAAATTAAAAGAAAAAGGATATAACTGTAAAAAAATTGCGGAATGTTTATCAAAAGGAATATTTGATCAAATATTTACCCACGGTTTTTTTCATGGTGATCCTCACCCAGGGAATGTGCTTGTCATGTCGGAAGAAATGATTGCTTTTATCGATTTTGGAATGGTCGGGCGGCTGACACCCGAAATGAAATATCATTTTTCCTCATTGGTCATCGCCTTGATGAGAAAAAATACGGACAGCATCATTAAAACAATTTTTCGCATGGGCATCGTCCCCGATGAAGTTGATTTAATGGATTTGCGAAATGATGTAGAGGTTTTAAGAGAAAAATATTCCAATGCCCCATTAAGCCAAGTCAGTCTTGGCGAGGCTGTCAATGACTTGCTGCAAACAGCCTTCAAACACTCGATCAGAATCCCTGCTGATTTAACAATGTTAGGGAAAACATTGCTGACGGTTGAAGGCATTGTCGAAGCATTGGATCCTGAAGCCAGCATCGTTGACCTAGCGGAACCCTTTGGCCGCCAATTATTAAAAGAAAGGCTGCATCCAAAACAAATTGCTGAAAATTTTAAAAAACAGGCAACGGATTACGGGGAAATGCTGATCGATTTGCCAATATACATAAAAGAGTTATTATCGTTAGCGAAAAAAGGGCGGCTCCATCATGATATCACCATCCCGGAATTGGATCTGGTTTTGAAAAAACTTGACCGAATCAGCAATCGCCTTTCATTCAGCATCGTGCTGCTCGCCTTTAGCATCATTATGGTAGGAATCATTATCGGATCTTCGATGGGCAGACAATCAACATTGCTGTGGAAAATTCCGGCCATTGAAATTGGGTTTGTTGTTGCAACCCTTATGTTTTTATGGCTATTATATTCCATCATCAAGTCGGGAAGGTTTTAGCCCATCATCTAATCATCTGTTTTTGTCTCATGTAGACTAAATGAAAGCTGAAAAACACCGTTTTTTTCCAAAAAACTCCGTTGATCTTAACGAGGAATCATCCGGCAGAAGGAATGACTTTGAAAAAAACCATTACCGTTTTCGTCGATATTAACATCCTGCTGAACCGGTTCAAAAAGCATTTGCCATTGCCGGAAATAAGGCGAATATAAACGAAGAAGCTGAAATTGTCTCTTCCAACACAAACCGAACATCCAAGACCTTGAATCGCAGACTGATGTGGGTGTTCGATTTAAAGAGAACCGTATAAATCCGGCAGATCCACAAATTCGGCATTGGATGCCGGATGAAATCGGAGAAGCCAAAATGGAATATGTCAAAAGGCAGATAGATTGTGCGGCACTCCGGTTTAGCTTCCAATCTAATAAAATGCTTAACGGCTATTTTCCATTTCATCCACCCATTCAAACCGTTGCCTATCATTTTTTTTCAGGAAACCCGATTGCGACAAGCCCCAATCCAATGAAAAGACGAGCATTCCTTTGTTCACTGCGATTTAAAACAAGCAAATGTTTTTCTTGCCTCAGAATCTGCTAATGGAAAATCGTTTTGCCGGCTGACACCCCCAATTTGCGAAAACCTGTCCATTATATGGAAGCCTCCATCCATTCCGGTTTCATCAACATTTTGGACAATGGGATCAAATGGCTTTTATTCCAAACCGAATGTCCAAAAGTTTGAAAAGCATGCGCCCATTTCGTATAAGAAATATTGAATGGTAAAACCACTTTGGCCGTTTTCATATGCCTGTTCAAACAGGATGACGATATACATTCAAAATATGTTGCATCCCACGTTGCGTGAAGATGTAAGATGGACATGAAAAACAAAAAAAGCTATCGTGCCAAAAACGGGGAGAGATGATATCATGGAAGATTTAAAGACCAAAAAACAGATGCCGTGGTTTTATTTTCAAAAACTGTTGAAAAAAGCATCACCGCCGTATTGGCTATTTCTTTTAGCCATCCTTTTAAGTTTGCTGGAAGCAATAACAGGTTTGATCGTACCCATTTTTACGCGCGATTTGATTGACCAGTTTTCTTCTTCCAATCTGCAAGGCCATTTAATTGCCTTATTGCTTGCGGTTTTTATTCTTCAATCCATTATGGGCGGTTTTTCTTATTATCTTATGGCATATATTGGAGAAAAAATTGTCGCCAACATCCGCACAGCTCTTTGGAATCATGTCCTTTATTTGCCCATTCCTTATTTTGACCGCCATGAATCAGGAGAGTTGATGAGCAGGGTTACACAGGACACTTATGCATTAAAAGCGCTTGTCACCGAGCATTTTGCCAATTTCGTTTCCGGTCTTGTCACCATCATAGGCGCCGTCTTGATTCTGATCATCATCGATTGGAAAATGACTCTCATTCTTTTTATTTTTGTACCGCTTTCCATCCTGCTTATCATGCCGCTCGGGCAGAAAATTTATAAAATTTCGCTGCAAACACAGGACGAAATGGCATCTTTCAGTGCTAATCTCGGACGTGTACTTAGCGATATCCGTTTGGTCAAATCGAACCTCGCTGAAACGGTTGAGAAAAAGAAGGGAAACAAAAAAATCGATCAGCTGTTTCGTTTCGGCTTGAAGGAAGCGCGTATCCAAGCGGTTGTTTCACCATTAATGGCAACCATTATTATGGCGGTGTTGGTCGTTATTATCGGTTATGGAGGCATCCGCGTCGCCTCAGGAGAGTTATCGGCAGGTTCACTTGTCGCCATTATTATTTATATGGTGCAAATTGTGGTTCCTTTTAGCCAAATGGCAGGATTCTTCACAGCTTTTCAAAAAGCGATGGGTGCTACAGATCGTATTCAAAAACTGTTAAATTCAGAGACAGAACCTAGCACAGGACAGGAAAACATTGATTTTGATCAGCCGATTGTTTTTCAAGATTTGTCATTTGCCTATAAAAATGAAAAAATGATTCTAAAAGACATTCATTTTGAAGTGAAACCCGGCCAAACGATCGCATTTGTCGGACCTAGCGGGGCTGGGAAAACCACCATTTTTTCCTTGATTGAACGGTTTTATCCACCGACTAAAGGATCCATAAAACTGGGAAATACAGATATACGCGAATTTTCCCTTTTCGCATGGCGCGATAACATCGGCTACGTCTCCCAAGACAGCCCGATTATGTCAGGAACAATACGCGAAAATATTTGCTATGGACTGGATCACCCGGTAAGTGAAGAAGATATTCGGAAAGCAGCCCAATTAGCGAATGCAGCCGAATTTATTGAAAAACTTCCGGCAGGATATGAGACAGAAGTCGGCGAAAGAGGGATCAAACTATCCGGCGGTCAGCGGCAGCGCATTGCCATTGCGAGGGCACTGTTGAGAAATCCAAAAATTCTTTTGCTGGATGAAGCAACATCCAACTTGGACAGCGACTCCGAGTTGAAAGTGCAAAACGCCCTTCACCGACTAATGGAAAATCGTACAACATTTGTCATCGCCCATCGACTCTCAACCGTCATCAATGCCGATTTCATCATTGTCATTGAAAACGGCCGCATTACGGGGCAGGGAACGCATGATGAGCTGTTGCAGTCTCATCCATTGTATCAAAAGCTTGTCAGCCAACAAATGCAAAATCTTGCTCCCGCCAACGATTAAAGCGGGAGCTTGCCCACATAGTCAAATGAAAGCCAAGATATTCTATAAAAGATTCATTCACACGTTTTGGGGAGCTTGCGCACATAGACAAATGAAAGCTGGTGCGGCTGCTTAAGCCTGTTTCCGCTCCATAATATTGATGCCAAGCCCCATGAACACAACGCCCATCAAAAATAGAACGCTCATCGGATAAAGTAAATCGCTGAATGAGTAGCCGTAGACAACCGCTCCTTTTAATAGATCCATCCCATACGTAACGGGGACAAATTTTGAAAGCAAGAGCAGCGCATCCGAGGAAACAATTTCCAACGGCCAATATGCGCCTCCCAGCATCGCCATGCTGACAGAAACAAGCGGAAGCACCGCATGAAACTGTTGTTCATTATTGACAATTCCGACAATAAAAATAGATAATGCGACAATTGCCAACACATAAGGGATGAGCAATACAAGCACAAGCCAAAATTTATCGCTGAAATCTACATCAAACATAAAGCGAAAAACTGCAAAAATGACCGCCACCTGAACATAGCCGGCTGCAAAACTGTAAATTAAATTTCCGGCATACACCTCCCATTTTTTGACCGGTGACAAAATCATGCGGTCCCAAATGCCGGTTCGCTTCTCCATTAATATATTGAAAACGTTGTACGCAATCGTATAAATGACAAAAAACAAGACGCTGCCGAAAATCGCTTGCATTTGGCTGTTGATGATTACTGTTTCATCCGCTCGGAAATGTTTTGTTTCTATGTTAAAAACCGGGTCGTTTTTCGCATCCTCCAGCGCCTTTTCCACTTGTCCCAAGCTCGATTCTCCATGTTTTTCCGCCTGATTAATGATCATCTTTGATTGCAGTGCTTTTGCGTATACTTTTTGAACTGTTTGCTGAATTAAATAACTATTGGCCGTATTGGAAGCAATGATTATGCGGAAATCGTTCTTTTTCAGCTCCACTCCTGCTTCCGCCTTGCCTTCGCTAACAAGCTTTTCAACCTCCTCTTTTTTCATTTTTTTAAACGAAAATAAATCATACTGTTCAAGAGCGTGAATGAACTCTTTGACTTCACTTTCTGGCAGTTCGCTGTATACTGGAACAACGATTGCCCGTTCGTTTGCTCCGCTGATAAGCGAAGCAAAAACAACAGAAATGATCGACATCATGAAAAATAGCCAAGGTTTCCGGATAAAAAGACGAAGCTTTGCTGTCAAAACTCCGATCACGCCATTTCACCCCTTTTTGGGAAAACTAGCAAACTCAACAGGAACATCACAAAACCAAAAAGACATAAGTATATGACAGGCCAAATAAATTGCGGCAGATCATATCCTTGCAAAATTTTTAAATAAGCTGTCATACCGGCTCCATTTGGCGTGATATCCCCCAATTTACGAATAAATTCCGACATTTGCGAAACCGGGAAATAGCTTCCGCCAAGAAAAGCAAAAATGGAAACAACGCCGCTTGAGAAAAAAATGGAAACATTATCTGAATTCATTCGGTAGCTTAGCGAAGTCAAAAAGGTTCCGATTCCTCCGACTGCCACGCAAAGACTAAGCGTAACAATTGTAAACGAGACGAGATCCGGCCATTTGACACTATAAAAAACAGCTGCTAAAGCATATAGCAAAGAGAGCTGTAAAAAGGCAATAATCAAGGAAGTTATGAAAATGGCAGCCATGTATAAATTTTTAGGCACATTGGCAAGCAGCAAACGATTGAATGCGTGCGACTGTTTTTCCCGCAAAGCATGCGACGAAATGTACGAGGCCAGATACAAAACAAACATAACGCTCATGCCGACTGTATAATAAGTAAAAGAATTGATCGGCTCCCGTTTCGTCACGGTTTCCATTTTTCCTTTCACTTGGGCGACAGGCAGTTCAAATGATCCGTTTAAGCCGGCTTGATCCAGTTTTGAAAACAAGGAATATTGCTCTTGAAATTCAGTGATGAGCTCTTCAACAAATTGGGCCGTAATTTCTTTGCCTTCGTTGACATATATACTAAGCTTCGGCTTCGTTTTCCTGCCAAATATTAAATGGTTCAACAATGTGTAAGAAAAATGTTCCGGTACTTCAATAATGACGGTAAATTGGTCATTTTTACGGATCTCCTCTAATTCAGAAGGCTGAAACTCTGCCATTTGTATATAAGGTGCAAGCTCTTTAGATCCTAAAATTTCTTGTTTTAAAATGGAAATAGGCATCATTTTTTCCACTTGTTGCAACATTCTTTTCTTTTCCGCATCCGGCATTTGCATGTTTTTTACGTCGTTTGCCAATTTTTCAAAATCCGCTTGTTCATCGCCGTGTTCCACAATGGCTACTTTCGCTTGAATGTCCATATTTTTGTTGTCCATCACACTATTGAGCGCAAAACCTAAAATAGATATAAGAATGAATGGCATGCCCAACAGAAGAAGCAATTCCTGTTTATTGCGGATCATTATTAAAAATTGTTTTTTCATAAATTGTCCAATCATAGTCATCACCCTTTTAATTGCGTAATGCTCTTCCAGTCAAATGAAGAAACACATCTTCCAAAGTCGGTGTTTTCATTTCGATTGAAGTTAACATGGTGTTTGTTTCCTCAGCAATTTTAAATAATATGGAAAACGCATTGGCATCCTTCGGCGTTAATACGGTAATTACCCGATCTTGCACAGTCACGTGATTGACAACCGGATGATCACGCAGCGCTTGAATGAATGAATCGTTCACGCGCTCGACACTAATTTGGATTGTGTTTTCTGCCGATAAAATATTTTTAATCTCCTCTTTCGTACCCGCTGCCAAAATATGGCCTTTATCCATAATGTAAATGCGATTGCATAAAAATTCGACTTCCTCCATATAATGGCTCGTGTACAAGACGGTCATCTTTTTCTCTTTATTTAATCTTTTGACCGTTTCCAAAATATAATTTCTTGATTGCGGATCAATGCCGACCGTCGGCTCATCCATTATGATCAATTCAGGCTCGTGCAGCAAGGCCGCACCGATATTCAATCTTCTCTTCATTCCACCTGAAAAATTTTTGACAAGATCATGCTGGCGATCCGTTAAACCGATCATTTCCAAAACTTCCTCTACCTTCTGTTTTAATTGCGAACCTGACAGCCGATAAATTTTGCCGAAAAACAGCAAATTTTCCCGCGCTGATAAATCGGGATATAATGCAATTTCTTGCGGTACAACCCCTAAAATTTTTCTGAGCTTTTCCGGACGTTTGATGACACTTTCGTTATACAAACGGACGTCGCCGCTTGTCGGCGGAATCAAAGTGGAAATAATTGATATAGTGGTCGATTTGCCGGCGCCGTTTGGTCCTAAAAGACCAATAATTTCCCCTTTTTCTAAATATAAATTCACACCGTTTACAGCTTGCGTCTGTTTAAACCTTTTGGTGATTTCAACAGCTTCCAGCATTTTTTCATCCTCCCTCTCAACCTTCTATTTGTATATTACAGTGAGAGCTCTTTCTCAAATACTATCTACAGTCACTCTTTTTAGGAAAAACCATGACTTAGGTCATACATTAAGAAAAATGTTGTCCAATGCTTTCAGAGGCCAAAAGTAGTTGAAGCTGCAGAAATCAATATAAAATTCGAGTTGAAGTTTTTTCATGATCTCACCTAACAACAAAGTGAATCAGAATCTTTGCATAAAAAAAGACTGACGAAACGTCAGCCTCTATCAACTTATGGACAGATTTCATGTTTTATGGCATAGATGGCGAGCTGTGTTCTATCCCGCAGCCCAAGTTTATTTAAAATTTGCGTCATATGGTTTTTGACAGTTCCGATTGACAAGTGGAGTTCAGCCGCAATTTCTTTGTTCGTTTTTCCTTCGCCGACAAGTTTCACAATCGCTAACTCCCGGGGTGTTAAAGGCACAGTCACCCTCTCTTTTTTTGGTTTTTCCAGCAGCTTCGGAACCATTTTCGCAGCAACTTCCTCATGAATAGACATTCCGCCTTTCATGCAGCTGTGTATCGCATCGATCAGCTTAGCCGGTTCAGATGTCTTCAGCAAAAAACCGCTCGCCCCGTCTTTTAACGTCTGTACGGCGTATTCCTCATCATTAAACGTTGTTAAAATAAGAATTTTTGCATCAGGCCAGCGCTCTTTTATTTTTTTGGTCGCTTCCACCCCGTTCATAACTGGCATGCGAATATCCATTAATATCAGGTCTACAATCGTCTTTTCCATTAGTTCGATTGCTTTTAACCCATGCTCAGCTTCGGCAACGACCTTTAATTGCTCGTCCTGTTCGATCATCATTTTCAAGCCTTGGCGGACAATTGCTTGGTCTTCTACAAGTAAAATCCGGATGGTCATCATTCATACTCCTTTATTGGCAAAGTCCCATGAACAACAAACTCATCATTTGTTTGAAATATATTCAAATTCCCTCCAGCTTCTTCAACACGCTCTTTCATATTCGTTAACCCGAAACCGATTTGAAACGGTTTCGCATTAAAGATTCGGTTTTTTATCGAAAATTCCAGGTCGCCGATCGCGTTTTTCCCCAATATGATATACACTTCCCTTGATTGTGCATGCCTCATCGCATTCGTGAGCGCCTCTTGGATGACCCGGTACAAAACGATATTTTGGAGATTGGTAAGACGAGCCGACAATACCCCTTGTTTTGTCGTAAAATGCACCATAATATGACTTTCCGATTCTAATTTGCGAATAAGCTGGAGCACTGACGAAATCCCTTCACTTTCATCCATTTTCAATGCCCTTACAGCATGTCTCGTTTCTTCTAAACTTTCGCGGACCAAAGCTTTTAATTCTTCGTATTCCTTCTTTCTTTCTTTTATCGAAAGCATCTCCAGCTGCATCAGCAATGCCGTTAATTTATGTCCAACCGAATCATGGATGTCACGGGCAATTTTCGTTCGTTCTTCCAGTCTGGCCGACCGCTCGTTTTCATAGCTGATACGCTTTAATCTTCTATATTCTCCCAATAATTGTTCATACAGTTCCCTTTGTTCTTTCCTTTCAAAAATATATTCATTTAAAACAGCAGAAATGAAAGAAAACATGGCAAACGCCATCAGCCACTCAAAAGCATTGGGCAGAAAGAAAGCGATCAATATCGAAACCACAACATGAAAGACGGTAAACCAACGAAAGAGCTGCTTTTTCAACTGAAAAATCGCTTCGGTATAAAGGTATAAAATTAATAAAAGAGAAGCATGTTGGTCTGCATCAGACTGAAGCCACCCCGAGAACAAAATGAAGAGATCGACGATGATATACAACGGAAGCGGATGTTGGACAACAGGCAGAAAGAAATAGCAGCCAATGGCACAAGCGCTTAAAAATACCAATAAGGCGAGATGTGCTGAATGGTGAAAAAAAGATGAGTATAAAAAGTACGACCATAAAACAGCAAAAACGAATATTCGCAATAAAAAAGCTTTCACACCCATCCCACCCTTTGCAATCTACTATCAACCTACTGAAACCGTGAAAGAATGTCAATGGCTTTCAAAAAGAAAAAGCCTTTTCGAAAAAGAAAAGACTCTTGGCAAAAAGATTTATTTTGTATCTGTAAAGACTTGAACGGTATCGGCACAGCAGCATTTGCTTCTGACGGAAACAATCATTTTTTAACGGTTTCCATATAACAGCACTTGCGCTATGCCAACAAAATATTCTGATTCGCGGATGATATGATTCAATACAACTTTTGCCGTCGGATTTTTCCGAACCGCTGCACTTTCCGTTTTAATTTGCCGGCATAATTTAATAAAATCAAGACTTTGCTTTAAACAAAAAGACACCAAATTCAATACCCGCTGATAAAGCTCGGAAGGAATATAGTAAGGGGAGCGTATGACGGACTCAATATAGCGCACCACTTTTTGATGCGTCTTCGACAACTCTTCTTCCCAATTTAACAAGGCGTCTACATAGTTTTGTTCTAAATTTGCCACAAGCTCTCGAATGACAACAGTATGCTCTTCCTCTTGATGTTTCCAAAACTCCGCTTCATCCAATATCCGAAGCGGCATTTGTTGGCCGTAATAAAATTGCATAACCTACCTCCCATAATTTCTTTTTATTTCAATGTATGGAAGAAATGAGGGAGATATGATCGCTTAAGGTTGTTTGATGATCTGCTAAGTTTCATTCATCAGCCAATCATCATCTAAATCCAATTTCTGATTGCGACTGGGTAAAAAAAGAGCGCCAGCCCTAGCGTTCCTTTGTTCAAAAATATTTCATGCGATTAATTTATATGAATTTGATTTGATTTTCGTTTAAGTATTTTATACAAGGATTAAAAAAACAGCTGCGAGATATGACTTATTTTTGTTTTAGCTGATATTTCTTTAGCTTCCGATAAAGAGTGGATCTTGCAATATTCATTTTTTTGGCGACAGCTGATAAATTCCAGCCTGTTTCCTCTAAAAGCCTGACAAGCACTTTTTGTTCTTCAACTTCTATTAGTGATAGATCCTTTTGTTGATTGTTGATGGAGTGACACATCCTGTTTTCAATTAAGTATGCCGGCAAGTCTTCTAACTTAATAACTGGAGAATCACTAAATATGACGGCATACTCAATCACGTTTTGCATTTCTCTTATGTTGCCTGGCCATGTATATTCTAAAAAGTAATTACGAGTTTCTTCCGCAAGCGAAAGAGATTCTCTTGCATATTTTTTAGCAAATTGTTTTAAAAAGTAATCGGCAATCAGAGGGATATCTTCCTTTCGCTCACGAAGAGGAGGAATATTAACTGTAACAACATTAAGCCTAAAAAATAAATCCTCGCGAAAAAGCCCTTCCTTACATAAAGCATATAAGTTCTTATTCGTTGCGGCAATAATTCTAACATTTATTGGAATAGTTTGGGATGAACCCAACCTCATAATCTCTTTTTCTTGCAGTACCCTAAGCAAATGGACTTGCAGATCGAGCGGCATCTCACCGATTTCATCTAAAAACAAGGTACCCCCGTTTGCTTCCTCAAATTTTCCTTTCTTTCCTTCTTTCGAACCTCCGGTAAAAGTTCCACTTTCATACCCGAACAGTTCACTTCCAATCAATTCTTTTGGAATTGCGCCACAGTTTATTGCCAAAAAAGGTTTATCACATCTATGACTGGATTTATGTATTGATTTTGCGATTTTCTCTTTTCCTGTGCCGCTTTCTCCCAACAGAAGAATCGGAACATTTGAAGGAGCAGCTTTATAACATTTGTTTAGTGCTGTTAAGAATAAATCTGATATTCCGATAACATCATTCCATGGTTTATCATTGAGAATGTGTCGAGCAGTGGTACGGAACGCCTTTTTGTTATCCTTCAACACTACCATATATCCAGCAACTTTCCCCTTAAAATGAATCCTCTCTATTGCGAGAACTTTAAAATCTCGGACCATCAAATCGCTAGAACAGTAGTTCTGGTCAATAAAATCGGTCATTTTTTTAATTTCATTGATTAGAGGGAGAAAATCAGAATTCAGCCTCAAGTCTTCTGCATGTTTCAGATTAAAAAATTCCATTAATTTTTCACTGCTTTTCACAACAAAAAAGGCATGGTTAAGTACAAGAACGTGATCGTTTCTCCATTTATTTGCATTTTGAAAAAAATAATCTGTTAAATAGCTATTCACTTTCATATAGACGTGTGCCAGCTGTTTTTCAATAACTTGTGCAATGGATACTGCTAAACCTAGTGTATGAGGTTGGGCATTTTCCCAAAATCCTGTAAAATCGATGGCACCGATTATCTCATGTGTGAAGGGATGAGTGATAGGAGCTGAAGAACATGTCCATGGATGGCATCCTTGACAAAAGTGTTCTGCAGAAAAAATTTGAATGGGATTTTGGGTGACGATACACGTTCCAATCGCATTTGTGCCTGCGGCATTTTCGCTCCAGTCCATACCAACTGCGAAATTCATTTTTTCCGCTGCCCGCAAAACATGTGGTTCGCCTCTCAAATAAATAATACGACCGTTTTCATCGGCCAATGTTACAAGATAACCGGTTCCTTTCATCTTATAAAATAAATTTTCAATAATCGGTCTTGCAACTTGATATAGCTCAGATTCTTTTAATAGATGATTTAAATCGTATTCTGTTAAAGCTGCCTTCGTTTGCAATTGCCTCGGATCAACGCCGGTTTCTTGACAGCGACTCCAAGAATCTAAAACATTTTTTCGTATTTTACCCGCTATTTTATCTTCCCACGAACTTGCCACAAACATTTCCCATAAAACTTCCAAATCTCTTTTTTTATCTGGTAAATTATGCGTAGAGAAGATCGATATATAAGGATTACTCATGTCTTTCCCCATGTACTCCCCCCTCCTCTTGAACGTCTTATTAAGACTTTTTTGAAAAATCAAAAAAAGGCTATAAAATACCTTGATAGGGGGTTTTATATGCAAAAAACTTCCCACCCCCGTTGATTTAGGCTAATAGTGAGGGATCACATACCAAATACCTAAGCAAGGAAGTGACAAGTGTTACCTCAATTATTAACCCATTTACTTGAATATATCAAGTACCAAGATCAAGTTTGTTAGAGCTTCTGAATCAATTCCACATAAATGATGTCCGTTTAACGCTCTTTTTCGAGTAAGGATGCATGAGAACAAGGCGGTCGATGATTTGGAAAGTCCGGCAATGGGATCCGAACGGCTTATCCTTAAAAACATGAAGAAAAATAATCTTCTTATTTTATGGAACATTATCTCTGAAATAATGCGACAATTTACTATCGTTTTTATCAATAACACTGCAAGATGTTATGAATAAAAAGTGGATAACCTTTGTGCTTATGAACACCAGGTTATCCACATGTAGTAAAATGGTGTCAATCCTTAATTAGAAACGGCCTCCCGTTTGAATGTTTTATTTCACTTGAGATATTGGGCGCTTTAGCCATTCATTGTAAAATGCATCAATATCTGGTTCAAAATCTTTTAAGATTGGATACCAAGGTGTTACAGCTTCTACCTCCAGTTGACTTGCACAATTTGGGCAATAGTATTCACGTATAACCTGCCACTCCGGATCTGGGGCAAGCAGTTTCGGATATAGCTCCACCATTTTTTCCTCTGTATCACGAACGTGTACAAGCGCATGAAGTTTCCAGTTGTCACTTGCCTCACAAAATTCATGTCCGCAATCACACTTTACGATTCGTTTGCCATTTGGTTTCTGAACGATGTAAAGGTGAAGTCCGGCCGGCAACAAAATAGGATCATCCCATGGAACTCTTTCCTGCAGTATGCTGATATACTTGTCAAATCGGTCAGAATCCTTGAAATTTGAAAGCATTTCTTTTAATTTGTAAAAATCAATCGTTCCGTCAATCAACTCTTGAATCGTCTTGCGATCATATTGTGCCATGTTCTCACCCCGATTTTTTCTGAAGATTTATTTTGGCACCGAATGTCGGCACCCCTAATTCTTCTTCTGATAAATACCATTCTTTCGGTAGATTCCAAAATTGTTTAAACTCATTCAAAAATTTTTCACTTAAAGCAAAACTGCTGGCATACATATGGCGGACCTGCACAGCCGCTTCTTTGTTGAGAATTTTTTTTCTCTCTTGTTTCATCCATTCCTTGACCGGAACCCCGCGCTTAAGCCGCTCTTTTCTCATTTTTTTGCGCCGTTTTTCTGTCGCTTTTTCATCAACGATATACTTGCCTTTTTCATTTTTGCTCACAATTGCACCGTATACGCTTTCAGCATAACGCGGTAGCAGCAGTCCTTCATTTAAATCATCCTCAATCATTTTCGGCTTGCGCTCAAGCGGATCCCCAAAACCAGGACCCCCACGAAGGTAATTTAAATAAAGATCGTAATTCTCAAAAATGGTTTCAGTTGTAATGGATTGCTTGTCACGGATAATTTCGTTTGCTTGCATTAAACTTTCATAGACCGGATTATCCGGATCGCTATCTCCCCCAGTTGGGATTGGCAGCCTTTTTTCGATCCGTTCTTTCAAGTTAGTTCCATGTGCTTCAAAACGATAGCCTGAAGCTGCTGGATAGCCTCCCATTAAACCGCAGTCACTTGACATATAGCCATTTCCCATAAAGAACATTGTCCAGTCTTTTGCACCATATACCATCCGTAAAGTCTCGTAGCCGCTGCCTCCCCGGTATTTTCCATACCCTGCTGTATTTGGTTTTATGCTTCCCCAAATAAAGAAGCGGTTCTGCGAGCTCCCAAATTTCCATATCCCCCATATCGCCTTCAGGGTTCCAGATGGCTGCCGCATGGTTAATACCGTCTCTTACCGCACTCGCTCCGACACCTTCGGCTGCTGACTCGAAGCTGTTAACGGCATGATTTTCGTTAAATTGGTTATACCCGCCACCTTGCAGCCAGTTAGAAGTGTTGGCATTTCCGGCATTAACTTCTTCTAAATACCCTCGGGCAAAGTAGTTGCGGCTAAGTGCACGCCATAACGGACTCCACGCAGACACAAGGAAGTGCCATGCATAGCTGTGAGCAGTCCGAATATCGTCCGGATTTAGCCATGAACCGTATGGCAAGTCGAACCGGCTCGCATAATAAGCTCCGTCATTAACCCGATCGTTCGGGATGAGCGTTTGCGACATCATGACCCATATTCCGCTCGTAATCGAAACAGGTGTAGCATTGTAGCTATGCCAACCCCATCTGTTAACGCCTTCAAAGTCGATTTGGAATTTGCCATCTTTGTGAACAGTCAGTTCTGTCGGTGCATGCATTATCGTGTTCACACGAGCGTAAGGAGGAACATCTAGGTTTTTATAGGGTACGTCCACAAATGAAACTTGGCGGTATTTGCCCGGAATCAGCAACGTTTTTACTTGATTGACAAAACCGCGCCGTCCATCCTCAATGACTTCGCGGATAAATTGTTTATAAGTATCGACACCTTCCTCCTTGATAATATCAAGGACAAGATCTCTAATCATATGACAGCCGGCAACGCGAGTCCTTTCGTCAAGAAGCCAGTACTTTGTTGTTCGGACAGAACGCTGGCTTTCAATGAGCCAATCTTTTAAGAGCGTATCGTTTTTACCAATTTTACGGCAGGCCACTTGATATCCGTCATCATAACGACTAACCGGTCCAACGGTCATACTTCCGGGCGCTGTTGCTCCTACATCGATTACGTGGGTAACTCCGCCAACCCAACCAATCAGTTCACCCTCGTAAAAGATTGGGACAATGGTATGAACGTCACATGGATGGACATTTCCGATCTGGCAATCATTGTTACAGAAAATATCTCCGTCTTCAATTCCCGGATTCAATTCATAATCGTTTTTAATCATGTATTTAATTGCCGCGCCCATCGTCCCGACGTGAATGATAATTCCCGTAGAAGTTACAATCGAATCTCCTTCAGGAGTGTATAAAGTGAAGCATAATTCTCCTTCTTGCTCTACAATCGGCGAGGCCGCCACTCTTTTGGCCGTTTCCCTCGCATGCACAACCCCTCCCCGCAATTTTGAAAAGATCTTTTCATAGCGGATTGGATATGCCTCTTTTAATGGCAATGTTTTTAAACCTGCGTAATGTCCTGTCTCACGGCTGATTTCATCAATTTCTTTGCGCATTTGTTTAAGTGTTTTTCCGTGCCAACCAATATTTTTCCGATTTTGTATCGTTTTTTCAGTAATCGTCATGAAAATATACCCTCCTTTTTCCTTAAAGTTCTTTTAAGTGGAAAATGCGATGCTCATCGAGATATGTTTCAAAACCAGGCGGAATCACAAACGTTGTGGCTGGAGATTCTAAAATTGAAAATGCTCCGATTTTGTTGCCTGGCTTCAATTTTTCCATTTCCCAAATGTTTGCTTTGATCCATTCTCCTTTCCAGTACACATCACGCTGTCCAAGAAACGCTTCTGACGGCGGAGTTTCTCCAGATAAGGGCTCCTCAGGAATTTTCGGCTTTGCCACTTCAACAATACCGCGTACGATTGCTCCTGTTATGCTGTAACCGAGTTCAGGCGATTTGGCCGCTTTTGCGTAAATTCTCGTGTAGGTGTCTTCAAATGCTTTTACAAGCGCCTCCCAGTCGCTAACATTATGAAACCTTTTAATCGGCGATTCAATTTCAAGGTCGTTTAGCTGACCTTGGTACTGCATGCGGAAATAAAGACGGAAATTTACATCTTCTCTTATAAAGTTATTTTTCTCAAATTCAGCGGCCACTTTTTCTATTAGCTCATCCCAAGCATCTTGCAATTCTTTACCGGCCTTCAATTTACTGTCGTCTTGATCATCGTTGTTTACATTGATATCGAGTGTTTTATCATAGCGGTATTCAAAATCTGCCGCACCGCAGCCAAAAGCTGAAAATCCAGCTGCCCATGCCGGTACCAGAACATCTTCAAATCCAAGACCTTTAGTGTAGCCGGCAGTATGAAGCGGGCCGCCGCCCCCATAAGAGAAGCATACATATTGGGATGGTGAATACCCTTTTCCAAGAATCATGGATTCAAGGTAGTTGCGCAGTTGTGACTCTAGCAGGTCGATAACACCATATGCTGCGTCTTCAACGGATAATCCAAGCGGATCGGCAATCTGTTTCTTAAGCGCCTTATAAGCTCTCTCCGGATAAAGCTTGACCTCACCGCCAAGGAAATTATTCGGATTGATTAATCCAAGGACAACATGGCAGTCTGTTACTGTTACCGTTTCGATGCCGCCTTCTGGATAACAGACCCCGACTCTTGAACCTGCGCTGTCCGGTCCAAGTGTCAATGATTTGAAGTTCGGGTCGACTCTTACAAAGCTGCCGGCTCCTGCTCCAACAGTATCCATAGAAACAAGCGGCAACGATAGAACTAGCCTTGCCATATCCGGGCTTGTATTAATACTCAAATCTCCTTGAGTAATAAGCGCCATATCAAAACTTGTCCCGCCGATATCCGAGCATGCAATATTTCGAATACCGAGTTGTTCACCAAGATATTTTGCGCCAACTACTCCACCGATTGGACCTGAAACGAGCGTTCTTGCCAGTTCATTTGCGCGTGTACTAATCGTTCCACCGTGGCTGGCCATGACCCGAAGATCAAATTTAGCCCCGTGATTTCTTAGCATGTTATCGATTTTGGACAATGTCTCCCGAGACGGGTCTGCTGCATATGCTTCAATAATGGTTGTATTTGTTCGATGAGACTCTTTTCGAACGGGATAATAATCAACCGAGGCAAACACAGGCACTTCTTTTCCAGCTTTCTTCATCACTTCTTTTGCAATATCCCTAATTTTCCGCTCATGTTGAGGATACTTGTAGGAATGAAGCAAACTGATGACAATTGCTTCGACATCTTGTTCTAGAAGATCCATTATTGCAGGTTCCACTTCATGTTCATAAAGCGGAATGACAACGTTTCCAAATAAATCAACTCTTTCGGTTACGCCTCTTGTCAACTCTCTCGGTACAAGTGGAGGATCGTAACGATGAGTATTCAAGTGTAAACGGTCTGAATAGGAATAGCCTAGGTAAGCCTGAATCGCCCGGCCCTTCGATGAAAATCCTCCATCCCTTTATTAACGATCAGACCGACCCGCCGTCCTTTCCTTGACACGAGACGATTTAGCATCGCGGTTCCGGAGTAGACACCTGCAAGTAATTTAGGAAATTCTTCTTCAACTGTCGTGTTCCAGTAAGTCAGTGCATCTCTTGCAGAATTGAGAAGGCCAATTGATTCATCTTCTGGTGTGGATTGCGCCTTTCCGACGACAAATTCACCATTGTCGTCAATAATGAAGGTGTCTGTCATCGTTCCCCCTGCATCGATTGCAAGTATTTGCGCGTTCCGAGTTGCAACTGTTTCCATCCTTTTCTCTCCTTTCTTTCATCCAAAATATATTTCGTTTTCACTTTTTTATTTAGCAAAATATGTGCCAATATTAAAAATTATCAAACAATTGAAAAATCAAGATGATTTCTTTAGAGACAAAAAGTGAATTGTAGCGAAACGCTACAACTGTTTCGCTATACCCCTTTCAACAATACAGCCCAAAAAATTTAAATGTTTAGAAATGCATCCTCCAATGGTATGACGGGTAATGTGCTGAAACATACTCCAATTTAAAGAACTATAAATACTAAGCAAATTTATTCTTCATTATCTCCTAGTTTAGATGGGAATCGGTATTAATAGAAAAAATATATTAAGGTCTGAATATTCAGAAAAATTATTTGTTAAAAAAAACAGTTGATTTTTAATAGAAGACAGTTAACAACTTTTAAGTTGTTCATCGGACGAATTTTCTTTTGAAAAGTCATAACGGATTTTCTTTGAGCATTTGCAGCAATTTTCTCAAAGCAAAGGAGTGGTATCTGCCTTTTTTCGTTATAATGCCAAGTCTCCAAAGAAGAGGCGGATCTTGAAGCGGAACAATAGTAATATGTCGACTGTTCTGTTTATTAAATATCATTTTAGGCAATAAAGCAATTCCAAGTTTTGATGAAACAAGTTCAAGAATTAAATCCCACTGTGAGCTTTCATATGAAACGATCGGGGTAAATCCAGCATTTTTACATGTGTTGATAATATAATCGTGGAGTTTGAAATTTTTTGTAAACAATATGAAAGGTTCATCTTTTAATTCATGTACTGAAACAGTTGATTTTTGTGCCAATGGGTGATCGCTGTGAATAAACAAGACAAATTCTTCTGTAATGAACGGATGGATATGAAATACGGATTCATCTACAGGGAGTACAACTATACCAACGTCAATTTCTCCTTCTTCCACTAATTGTTCGATGACCTTTGCACCAAGCTCTACAAGTTCAAGTTTAACATTCGGATAGTCTTGATGAAACATCCTAGCAATAGAAGGAAAAAACAAAGTTCCAATGAGAGGTGGAACCCCCATTTTTATCTCCCCTGTCGCGAGATTAGAAAGTTCATCCAACAACATTTTCATTTCTTCCAACGTTGCAATCAATTTTTTTCCTTGGGCATATACAATTCGCCCTGCATCTGTCAAACGGAGATGACGAGTTGACCGTTCGATGAGTTCAACGTGTAACTCGTCTTCCAGTTTTTTGACGGCTTTACTCAATGAAGGCTGTGATAAATAGGAATATTCTGCAGCTTTTGTAAAGCAGTTATGATTTGCAACATCGATGAAAGATTGAATATCACGAAATTCCACAGTATCCCTCCTATGTTTATTCTTTATTGGAATAAATTGTATTCTTTTTATCTATTTTACTAATAGATATCCGGAATGTAAACTCTTACATAAGATACAGAAAGGAGGAGATGTTTCATGAACAAGATCATGTATTCCTTTTCGGAAGCGGTTTCAGACATACAAGATGGAGCATCAATAGTTGTAGGTGGATTTGGGTTGTGTGGTATTCCAGAAAAAACAATTCAAGCTCTACGTGAAAAAGGGACAAAGAATTTGACTATTTACAGCAACAATTGCGGTGTTGATGATTGGGGACTTGGTCTACTTCTGAAAAACAAACAAATCAAAAAAATAATTGCTTCCTATGTCGGAGAAAACAAAACTTTTGAACAGCAATATTTAAACGGTGATTTAGAAGTAGAACTCACACCGCAAGGCACTCTTGCAGAACGGATGAGAGCAGGAGGGGCTGGAATTCCGGCTTTTTATACCGCAACAGGGGTCGGAACGCCGATCGCAGAAGGAAAAGAAACAAGAGAGTTCAACGGAAAAACTTATCTGCTGGAGAAAGCCATCGTTGCAGATTTTGCTTTTGTAAAAGCGTGGAAAGCTGACACTTTAGGAAATCTTGTGTATCGGAAAACAGCCCGAAATTTTAATCCGCTTGCCGCCATGGCGGGTAAAATCACCATTGCGGAAGTAGAACAAATCGTTGAACCCGGTGAACTCGATCCGGACGAAATTCATACACCATGTATATATGTTCATCGGTTACTTGTCGGAACGGGTTATGAAAAACGCATTGAGCGCAGAACAGTGGTTACAAAATAAGAGGAGTGATCTGGATGACCAATAGACGATTAAAGATTGTCAAACGTGCAGTAAAAGAAATTGATAAAGGAATGATTGTCAATCTTGGGATCGGAATGCCAACACTTATAGCCAATGAGATTCCGTCCGAATTTAACGTCTTATTACATTCAGAAAATGGCTTGCTAGGCATCGGACCTTATCCGGTTGAAGGGGAAGAAGATCCCGATTTGATCAATGCTGGTAAAGAAACGATTACGACAGTGCTCGGCGCTTCGTTTTTTGACAGTGCCGAATCATTTGCAATGGTTCGTGGCGGTCATATTGATCTTGCTATTTTAGGAGGGATGGAAGTATCAGAAAATGGCGATTTGGCCAATTGGATGATTCCAGGGAAAATGGTCAAAGGGATGGGCGGAGCAATGGATCTTGTAAACGGTGCGAAACGTGTTATCGTGATTATGGAACATTTGAACAAACGCGGAGAATCGAAAGTGAAGAAGAAATGCACACTTCCTCTTACCGGTAAAGGGGTTGTCCATCGACTGATTACCGATTTAGCAGTGTTTGACTTTACTGATCAAGGGATGGTGCTTGTTGAAACAATGGATGGTGTTTCAGTAGATGAAGTGATAGAGAAAACAGAAGCAAAATTCGCTGTTTCCCCTAAACTCTCGGAGGTGAATTGAGTGGCAAAAACAGTTATTTTAGAGGGTGCACGTACGCCCATAGGAAAATTTGGCGGGGCGCTTGCTGCATTAACAGCTTCACAGCTTGGCGGCATTTCGATGAAAGAGGCATTAAAACGAGCAGATGTAAAACCTGAAGAAGTAAATGAAGTCATTTTCGGAAATGTTCTGCAGGCTGGCCAGGGGCAGATTCCGTCGCGTCAAGCAGCTCGTGAAGCCGGCATTCCATGGAACATTAAAACAGAAACAGTGAATAAAGTATGTGCATCCGGCCTTCGCAGTGTAACAATGGCTGATCAAATGATTCGAGCAGGCGATGAAGAAATCATTTTGGCAGGCGGTATGGAGTCAATGTCAAACGTACCATATGCATTGTCTAAAGCAAGATGGGGGCTGCGAATGGGGAATACACAAATGGTTGATTTAATGATTCATGACGGTCTGTCTTGCAGTTTTGCCGGTGTTCATATGGGAACGTACGGAAACAAAATTGCGAAAGAGTATGAAATATCGCGGGAAGAACAGGACAATTGGACAGTAAGAAGTCATAGAAGAGCAATCGCAGCAATCGAAGAAGGAAAGATGGCAGAAGAGATTGTTGCAGTTGAAGTCCCACAGCGTAAAGGCAGCCCGAAAGTTGTCGATATCGATGAGGCACCGCGCAAAGACACAACGAAAGAGGCTCTTGCAAAATTGCCTCCTGTATTTGATAAAGATGGAACGATTACAGCCGGTAACGCACCTGGAGTTAACGATGGAGCTGCAGCGCTTGTACTGATGAGTGATAAACGTGCAAAAAGAGAAGGAAAAAGCGTTCTTGCAACCATTATTGGTCATGCGGAAGTTGCAGTCGAAGCAGAAAAATTTCCAATAACACCAGGTCTTGTCATTCATGAGCTATTGAAGAAAACGGGAAAATCAGTCGATGATATCGACTTGTTTGAAATTAATGAAGCATTCGCAGTAGTGGCACTCGTTAGTATGAAAATTGCCGGCATCGATCCAGAAAAAGTGAATGTAAATGGCGGAGCTGTTGCTCTCGGCCACCCGATCGGAGCAAGCGGTGCACGTATTCTTTTAACACTAGCATATGAATTGCGCCGCCGTGGAGGAGGTATTGGGATTGCCGCAATCTGTTCTGGGGGCGGACAGGGGGATGCCGTCATGATTGAAGTAAAATAAAAAACGAAAATAGTTACGATACTAGAATCTGTAGAATAAAGAAAATTTCGCCAAAAAACATTATTAGGGGTGAAATTGACGTATAAGCATGATTCCAAGTAATACTGTTCACAAAATATTCACGCATTGAATCCCATTTTTCGATGGAAACAATGAGAACATAATAGTCATTAAATGTCAGTTTTCATCCCCGTCTATTAAACATTGCTTTTTGTTCCAAATATCGATGAATTGATAGATTATTGGCCTTCGCTTCTCTTTCAACATAACCCGACACAAGCTCTTTTACAAACCATGCAAAAATATCTCCAACAGCAGCCTGGTCTGCCTCATATCCGTAAATAGCTAGGGATAATTCCATCTTCTACTACACCGCTCATTCCTTCGACAAACTCTTCTTTTGTGATTAACAACATATGACAGGTGGATGTTCCCATAACCATGTTAAAAGTGCGGGTACTCAGCACTTGGGAGCAGTGGAATGAACTTGTTAAACTCATTACCCAACCTTGTTATTGAAAGTCAAAACTCAAGGGGTTATTACAAAATAGGTGAAAATTATGGTTTTCCAATGTTTTGATCTGCCATCAATTGATCCACTTTTTTCTAATCATTGATAAATGCAAATGCCCGAATGCAACACTATAAACTATATAGACGCCTTGTTAAATTGAAAAAAGTTTATTGGCCGGATTTATTTTTTCGGAAAAACAAATTGATAGATTCCCGAACCGATCAGCAATTGCAAATGATCGTTATTTTCAATGATGGAATGAATACCGTCTACAGTTTTCAATGATTGATCACCTTCCTTGACATAAACAGAGTTTTTCGAACCGACGAATACCATATTTCCGCCAATTCCTTGTGCTTTCATTTGTTTAAATGCTTCGCGCGCTACTAAGAAGTAACCTGTGCCGAGTACGCTCATATTGAGATTCCATTCCTGTAATGTAGTTTCATCAAGCGGGCTTGATGTAGCCAAACCGGCATTGTTGACAATGATATCCACGCCGCCAAAGGCAAGAGCCGCTTCTTTAAATGCAGCTTGGACTTCATCTTCTTTGGTAACATCCATTTTGACGGCAATGGCACGTTTTTCGCCATATGTTTCATTAATTTCATCAGCTTTTTGCTGCGCTCCTTCGAAGTTCAAATCTGCAATCACAACATGTGCGCCTTCTCTTGCTAAACGTTTGCATGCCGCACTTCCGATTCCGCCAGCGCCGCCTGTTACAAAAGCCACTTTGCGCGAAAATTCCGCTTCTGGCGGAGCAAGCGTCAATTTGTAAAGCTCAAGCGGCCAATATTCTACATTATAGGACTCATTTTCATTTAATGAGACGAACTTCCCGAGCGCATCTGTTCCTTTCATTACGGCGATCGCGCGATGATAAAGAGCTCCGCTGATTCTAGACATTTTTTCGTTTTTTCCAGTATTCACCATACCAATTCCGGGGATTAAGATCACTCTAGGAGCAGCTTCAAACATTTTGTCCCCTTCATTTTTGTTCCGTTCAAAATACGATTTATATTCTTCTTTATATCCAGCAATGCCAGCTTTTAATTTTTCAATTAATGATGCTTGATTTTCTTTTTGCGGATCCCAATCAATATATAACGGAACCCTTTTCGTATGCACAAGGTGGTCTGGACAAGCAGCTCCGACTTGCGAAAGTTCTTTCGCATGGCGACTGTTGACAAATTGAAGGACATCCTCTCCATCGTCCCATGTCAAAATCATATTTCGTTTATCGCTTACAGCACCGCGGATGATCGGAAGAACTTCTCCTAATATGTTTTTTCTTTCTTCTTTAGGGAGTGAAGTATATTGTTGCCCTCCAAACGCTTTTTCTTCATCAATACATTCTTTAATATAGTTTTCAGCTTCATTAATAATAGCGATCGTTTTGGCATAACATGCTTCTGCCGTATCACCCCAAGTAACCAAACCATGTTTTTCCATCAACACTAATTCCGCATTGGGGTTGTTTTTCACACCTTCAGCTATCATCTTGGAAAGCGTAAATCCCGGTCGCACGTAAGGCACCCATACAAACCGATTGCCGTAAATTTCCTCTGCAATTTTTTTGCCGTTATCTGCACAGCAAATGCTGATAATGGCATCTGGATGCGTGTGATCGACATGTTTAAATGGAAGAAATGCATGTAGCAATGTTTCAATTGATGGACGAGGATGCTTATGATCAATCATGCAATGGGAAAGATATGCAACCATTTCTTCATCAGACATTTCCTCACGTTCGATTAAAGGACGAATATCATCCAATCGCAATCCTGTAAAATGGTGGGCTTTCATTGTCGCCAAGTCAGAGCCGCTTCCTTTTACCCACATCACTTCAATTTCACGGCCTCGGAAATCGGTTTCAATAGTTTTCATTGAAGTATTTCCACCGCCCCAGTTGCAAACGGAACGATCTGATCCTATTAAATTGGAGCGATAAACCAATTGCGGCAAACCTTCTGATAATTGTTCTGCTTTTTTTGCATCCCACAAATTTTTTGCCATGTAAAAACCTCCATTTTTGTTTTTGTTTACTTTAAGTAAATCAAATGATGTTTTTTTATTTTTGTTTTTTATCCATAATACAAATTGAACAATGGTATGCTGTCTTCATTTTTATTTTTTAAGAACTTTACAATCAGAATAATGTAAAAGGGAATCAAAAGAAAAAAAGAAAGCAAAATATGAAGAATACGACGATGTGATTCACTTTTGCAAGAAGGAGGATGATGATGTATAATGAAAGCAAAAAGCAACGATCAATAAGCAGACCAAAGGTGCGGCAACACCTTTGGTCTTGCAACAGACGGTTCCCTTCAAGGGGATCGGCAGCAGGCAGAAATAATCCACCATTGCTAGCTACTCAAGGGTGGATTATTTTTTTTGTGGATTTGACAGCATCGAAAGAATCAGTGTTGTAAAACTAATGGCAAACATTAATGCTTCAAACACTGTCATCGGCATCACCCCCTTTCCGAACGGGGTCAATGCCAACCACCCTTGAGTTTACCGTTCTATTGCATGTTCATTATATCAAATACAAAATATTTAATCTATAAAAATAAGAACATTTGTTCCTTTTTTACTAGAAAATTAAATGATCTCTCTCTAAAAAATTATTATTGAAAATTCTGTCAATTGAGTATACATTTGTAGTAAGGGGGGAGTAAGGGGAGTAAAATGAGCCGCTTAATGAAGAGAAAAATTGCCCAACAGGCGCTAAAAAAAGTCATACATGTAAGTGAGCTAGTGAAAAAAGAACTAGATTCTCAACTTCCGCTAACCGATCAACTCGACAAAATTCGAGTATTGTTCGATGAAAGGCTGAAACAAGACGAATATTTTCTAATCGTTGATGAGACAGGTTTTTCTCCGCTGCATACGAACCGCCTTCGGGAAGGAAGAGTGTTTTCGGACGAAGTGGGTCAAAAAGCTGCAACAACAAATGAGCCGCTTTTGCAACTGTATATCCGCGATACTGGAGAAATCCTAGTTGATGCCAGCTGCCCGCTCGTTACAGACTGCACAGGGAAACGTTATAATATCCGTTTAGGAAGATTAATCCATCAGCCATACTTGCAAATCAATTTTGCGCTGCTTTCTTTTTTGCCAAGTTTCCTTTGTCTCATCACTGCTTTGTTGATGCAGCTGTCAATCCACCAAGCCTTTCTATTATTTTTGATTTCCATCGGCGCCAGTTCATTCACCAGTTTCTTCGTTTATAGATCGTTCATTGCCAATCTCAGACAATGGTATAATGTAACACGGACGGTATCATCAGGCAATCTTCATGTTGAGGTAGATATTGTCGGCAAACGAAATGAATTTCATCAAATAGGTTATGAAATAAACAAAATCATTTTTGGAATCCGCTCGATTTTAGGGGAGTTTTCCAATGCCGTAAAAACGGTCAAAAAGGTTAGTCAAGATCAAAAAAAAGAAGCACATCGTTTATCTGAAATTTTTGATGAAGTGGCAGCCACAATGGAAGTTTTCCGCGAAGGTTCTAAACAGCAAACCGATTCGTTTGAAAAAGTTCGCGAGCTGGCAAATTCCATGATTGAAGAAGTATCCAATATGGAATCGGAAATTGCCCGTGTTGTTCAATACGCCCAATCAACGATGCGCTCAGCTGATGAAGGACAACAAATGATTGAAAAAACAGAACAGCTTATGCGGAACATTGAAAATGACACAAAACAGGCAACATCTCTCATCCAATTGGTATCCGAAAAAGCGGATCATGCGATGGATATGGCATCTGCGATCACAGCCATTGCCAAGCAAACGAACCTTTTAGCATTAAATGCTTCCATTGAAGCAGCGAGAGCAGGTGAATCTGGAAAAGGCTTTGCGATTGTAGCTGCAGAAGTGAGCAAACTGGCAGATGATACAAATTCTTTTGCGGCTAAAATTTTATCTTCGTTGGAAGAAACGAGAAATGATTTAGCTCATGCCGTTACTGCCGTCAAAAAAAATGAAGAAAGTGTTGATCAAGCTTCCTTGTCTATATCTGGAACAAAAGAAAGCATGCAGACATTTAAGCGAATGTTTTCAGACATTCATTCTCTGTTAAAGCATAATCGAGAAAACGTCATAAACATTCGTGAAAACGGCAACAATTTAAAAGGTTTAATCGAAAATGTAAACTTAATCGCACATGATTTCACCAACACAGTCAACGAAACAACGGCAGCATTGGAGGAACATATTGAAGGGATTCATGAACTTGCAAAAGAATCAGTTATTCTTTCCGATGCCGTCATCCATCTGCAAAAAATTTTAAACCGCTTTCAATTACAATAAATGTCTTGATTGACTGGGGATTTTCTCTTTACTATTAAAAATCACATCGTCAAGAAGCGAATATTTGCAGGAATAATCGAAAATGCAAAAGGGAGATCCCCCAACTTCGGTAGTTGAGAAAAAATACTGCGCAGAAATTGACTCATTTTCATCATTATCAAAGCTTCCAAAAAATTAAGCAGCCAAACTCCTAGTATATAGGAATCGGGCTGCTTGCTACGTTTATTATTATCTGCTCAAAATCAAAAGAAAACCATTTTGCGTAATGTCTTCTTTATTTATTTTTCGATAGCTGCAAAGCTTTTTTAATATCTTTAAGCGCATTGGATTTTCCGTACATCAATACGCCGCCTTTGTAAACTCTTGCCCCGAAGACAGCTAATATAGCAATGGATGCTATTAATAAACCGATTCCTAAAAGCGGCTCCCAAATTGGAAGATCCAGCATTCCAACCCGCAAAAACATCAGCATCGGGGTAAACGGCGGAATGTATGATGTGATCGTAACATAGGAAGCTTCCGGATTGCTCAAACCAAATATCGCTAGCATAAAGCCCGCCACAACCGTTAAAATCATCGGAGTGATCAACTGCTGAACATCTTCTATACGACTGACCAGCGAGCCTAGAAAGGCAGCCATCGTCGCATATAATAAATAGCCTAAAATAAAGAAAATGACTGCATATAGAATGGTCGACAACGACGTGTTTTGGAATCCAAAGAAAGAGAAAAATCCTCCATCCATCGATTCTAAATTCTGTTTAATGGAAACGTAGCCGACAATAAGCCATAAGGCAAGCTGCGTTAAACTCAATAGAGCAACACCTAAAATTTTCGCAAACATTTGTGTAATAGGAGGAACACTGGAAATTAAAATTTCCATCACTCTAGAAGATTTTTCTACTGCTACCTCCATCGCAATCATATTTGCATACATGATCACTGCAAAATATATTACAAATAAAAGTACATATACGAGACCTCTCGCTTGATTCAATTCTTCCACCGTTTTTGCGTTGGCATTCAACGCTTCCATTTCAAAAGATACTGGCGCATTCAGCTTCATCAGTTCCTCTTGCGTCAATTTCAATTGACCTGCTGTCCATACCATGCTCACTTGTTGGAGGGCATATTGCAAATCGTTTGGAACGGTTGAGTCTGCAAGAGACGCTGCTTTATATACCGCCATCGGCCGGTTTTCATCATTTAAAGATAAAACGAGATACCCTTTGATCTCATCATTTAATACATTCTTTTTCAGCTCTTCTTCGGAAGCATTAGTTTTTTGCAATTGAATGTCCGGATTAACTTCTTTTAATTGCTTTTTAAACGGTTCAAATAAAGAATTTGATTGATCAATGACTGCAAGGCGTTCTTGATTTTCACCAGAATTAAAAAAATCAATAATTTTTGATATGTTTCCCAAAACTAGAATAATAAGCAATGTAATAACCGTGGAAATGATAAATTGCTTCGATCTTAGTTTGGTAAAATAAGTGTGGAACAAAACAGTCCAAAAGTTATGCATAGGCCGCACCCACTTTCTCTATAAAAATATCATGTAATGAAGGCTCTTCTATTTGGAATTTGCGAATAAATCCTTTATCGACAATCTCCTGTAACAATTGTTGTGCGGTCTCTTCTCTTTCAATTTGCAATTGAATCCCTTCAACTGTTGTCTTGGCTTTTACGACACCTGGGAAATCCTTCAAGAAATTGAGATCAAAATCCGCATGAATCACGAGATTTTTTTTGCCAAAGGAACGTTTAATTTCTTTGAGCGACCCATGAGCTACAGGGCTTCCCCTATGTAATATGCATAAATGTTCACATAATTCCTCAACGTGCTCCATCCGATGGCTGGAAAACACAATGGATGTACCGGCATTTTTCAAATCAATGACAGCCTCTTTCAATTGCTCAACATTGACCGGATCCAATCCGCTAAACGGTTCATCCAAGATGAGCAGCTTCGGTTTATGTATGACAGCAGCAATAAATTGAATTTTTTGCTGGTTTCCTTTCGACAGCTCTTCGACTTTTTTTTCAGCGTACTCCGGCACTTTAAACCGTTCGAGCCAATTTGCCAGCTCCTTCAGCGCATCTTTTTTGTTCATCCCTCTTAATCTGGCTAAATAGACAATCTGATCCTTTACCTTTAATTTCGGGTACAATCCCCGCTCTTCGGGCAAATATCCGATATACGGGCTCGTGCTATAATCAATTTTTTCTCCATTCCATGTAATGGTTCCTTCAGTTGGTGCCAGCAGCCCTAAAATCATGCGAAATGTTGTCGTTTTTCCGGCACCGTTTGCCCCTAAAAAACCAAACATTTCTTTTTCCGGAATGGATAAAGACAGCTTATCCACAGCGGTGAAATCGCCAAATTTTTTCGTCACTTGCTCTAGCTTCAACGTCATGTATTTTCCTCCTCTCATCTTTTAATACGGATCAAACAAGAAAAAAGTTCAGTATCGTTTTAAATTTCTGTCTAAATCACAAGTGAAATGTAATGCACCCCTTTGTCAAGACACAAATTGATAATATTTAAGTTATCCATTCTCTCCTTTCGCTATGAATGTGGT